>CALVFL010000010.1 GCA_944326825.1 uncultured Erysipelotrichaceae bacterium | reverse complement strand
ACATTCACATATTTCAATATACAAATCCAAATGACCTTAATCAACCAAGGTCACTAAACATAAGGTTGATGGAAAGGATATGTATATTCTGATAACTCCTTAGATGAGTCAATTAGAATATACCAGGTGAAGATGATGAATAAAGAGCTTTATGACAAGCTGGTACATGAAGGAAGAAGATTCATGCGCCATGATAATTATGCTGAGTATGGGCCATGGGAATCAGATCAGGAATTAAAGAAACCTCAACCACCCCTTGTGAAAGCGAGGATGAGTACTGAAGTGATCGCATTGCCCAAAGATTTTAAAGATCTGTCTTTAGAAAATGATCTTACAAAACTGCTTATTGAAAGAAAAAGTCATCGGGTCTATACGGAAGAAAAGATGTCTTTGCTTGCGGTGTCTTATCTTTTGTGGGCAACGCAAGGTGTTAAAAGTATCAGAGGCAATAACTACGCCACACTTAGGACTGTACCCAGCGGCGGGGCCAGGCACCCCTTTGAAACTTATTTATTAGTCAGGGACGTTGAAGGTTTAAAAAGCGGACTTTATCATTATCTGCCGCTTGAGCACAGTTTAGAGTATCTGCAAGCTGTCGATGACATTAAAGAAACGATCGATGAAGCCACTTGCAGACAGACCTGGGCAGCCAAAGCCAATGTCTTATTCATCTATACCTGTGTGGCTTATCGCTGTGAATGGCGGTATGGGTTCGCTGCTCATCGTCCGGCTTTGATCGATCTTGGCCACATCGGTGAAAATCTTTATTTGGCCTCGACGGCTTTAGGTTTAGGCACATGCGGCATCGCTGCTTTCGATGATGACTATATCAATAACTTGTTGAAGATCGACGGCGACGAAGAATATGCCTGTTATGTAGAGCCGGTAGGTACGATCAAGGCGGAAGATAGAGGTAAAGAAGAAGCCTTCTACAGCTTTTTAAAAGATGATGAATAATTAAACATTAAAAAAAGATCTCTTCTTAGTTTGAAAAGATCTTTTTAATTGATCATCAGTTGCAGCTCATGCCGCTTTTTTCCATCTCGGTCACAAAGGAAGCAATAGTCAGATCTTCGCTGGCAGCACCATTTGCTTCGGTCATTGCCGTTACATCCATCGCTAATTCTAATTCCATAGCGGTGTCGGTAAATTCGCTTTTGGTGACTTCGATATAATCAGTATCTTCGCCAAACTGTTGAGCAACGCTTTGTTCTATCAAAGTAGCCATGGTTTCTTTCAATTCATCATTCAGGCTGCTGGCATCGATACCCATTGCATCATAAGGGGCAACTACACCGATCGTCATCGTTTCCACATTGGCATCTTCACTTGGAGCGGTGGCAGTCATGCTCATGGTCATGCCTTCTTGCTCAAAAGTACAAGTCTTGGTCACTGTTGTATCGGCAGGATCATTGGTATTGCTGCATCCAGCCATAAACATCAGCGCTAATAAAGCAATCAGTAATTTTTTCATATACTTTTCCTCTCTTTTCTCTATTATAGTCCAAATGGTCTTAGTTTAATAAATAATCGAATGTTTTTATGAAAATTTAACATAAGAGTTATTAAATATATGACGGATAACAGATGATCGATCAGGAATTATAAAAGTTACAGGCTATAATTTAATGAACACAGCATAAGATCTGTTATAAAATGAGGTTTAAGTTGTAAACTATTGATACATTATTATTAATAATTTATAATTAGTTTGAGGTTAAACATGAAATATACTGATGAATTGTTTGGGTTAGAAGCTTTAAAAAACCTTTTAATCCTTAAAGATGGATTAGTCTATGCTCATTTTCCAAATGAGAGATTTAAAGTTTATATAGTCGGGGGAGCGGCGCTGATGTTGCTTACGTCTGAAAACAAAGTAACAAATGATATTGACATTCTGTTTGTTTCTGATAAAAAGATAGAAGATATTTTATTTGACAATGTATTTAACGGCAGAGTAAGGGGTACCTCGGATTCGTTCAGCACAGAAAGCGAAATCAGATCTAGACCGTTAGACATAGGAAAAACTAAATGTTTAGATTATTACACGCTTTGTCTTGAAGATATCGTCAGTTCCAAATTATATGCCGGAAGGCCAAAGGATGTCGAGGATCTTAAAAATCCAGAAATCAGAAAACATATTGACTGGGAACTTTTAGATCAGATCGTTTATGAAGAGATGAAACTTGATTCCCTAAGTGAGAGAAGATGGAAAGATCTACTCTATTACTATGAACTATTCAAAAAAGGAGAACTATGAGAAATAAACTGCAATTTAAAAATTTCTTAAAAAGATACTGCAAATATTTGACTTCATCGCCGGACTATCGATTGACGTCTTTTTCAAAAGAATTAAACAATAATCATCGGGCTATGCCGGCTGTAATGCTGTATTCGCTTGAAACCGGCAGGCAAGACGATCTTTTCAAAAGACTTCCTGAAGATATGAAGACAGAATACCGAAATTTGCTGCTTGAATTTGAGAAGTATAAAAATCTTGCGGATATGTGTGAAAATTCTGATGATCTGCCAATGGAATTTAAGAAAGTCTATATGGCTTATAAGGCAACATTTGATCGGAAAAAGGATGAATTAGTCGTTAAAAAAATGTATAAAAATCTTTTTAATGATTTACTCAAAAAGAATAAAGTTTCTAAATATAAAGTTTGTAAAGACAATAATCTGGTGCAAAGCAATTTAAACAAATTTCTTAACGGCAGTTTAGGCTGTTTAAGTCTTAAAAAATGCCGTATGTTAGACACATATCTTGACAATCTTTAACTTGCTTCTATTTAGGTGACGATCTTTTATCAAGGTTAAACTTATCATTCTATTCAATGATCAAAAATGGTAGAATGGTGTGGTGTATATAGGAGGTTAGCTATGACCGTTAAAAAACGTCATATCCGCTTTGAAAGAGTATTGGTCGTAATGTCGGCCGTATTATTTTTAGCGTGTGTAATATATGGTGGATATTTGTTCATCGATTTCAATAAAGGCAATAATAACGATACTTTAAAGGCAGTGCCGATAGAATCGTATATAACTTTAGGTTACAGCGAGGAAGAAGCCGAAGCGCTTAATAAACTTGATCCAGAGCTTCAGCATGTCATCACGCAATATGAGATCAGCGAAGACAGTTATGCTTTGGCCACTCATGAAGGAATGACTAAAGATCTTTATGTCAGGTGCCAGGAATTAAATGAGCTATTTAAAGATGCCGACTGCGAAGATCTGATCGCTATGGCTGATAAGCGTGGCAAAGAAGACAGTGACAATATCTTTATGGACGATATGTATTATATAGAGGCAAGAAGCGAGCGTTATGAAGCAGCAGCTGCTTTATTTTATGAAGAGGATTATGGAACTCACGAAGAGTATATTCGTGACATCGTTGAATATGTAAACTGTGATGGCGATCTGAGTGATTATGAGAATACAGAAAAGACGGATACTTCTAAAGATCTATTGATGCTAGTGAATAAGCATTATGAATATGGCAGAGGCGAACCTGAAGATCTTGTGACGATAGACAGTAATTATGGAAGCGGCCAGATACGAGATGATGTCAAAGAAGGCCTATATGATCTCATTGATGCGATCAGAGCTGACGGATTAGAACTCTTTGTGACAAGAGCCTATACTTCCTATGATGAACAATCGGAATTATATGACCGCTATGTAAGTAGTTATGGTGAAAGCTGGGCTGAAATGAATACCGGTCATGCCGGCTATAGTGAAAACCAGACCGGATTATCGGTAGATGTCTTGTCTTATGATTATCAGTATTTAAGTGATTTTGCTTATACGGAGGCGGCCGAGTGGCTTGATGAACATGCCTATGAATACGGCTTCATCGTTCGCTATCCAGATGATGAAGAGTATGATACCGGTTATGACTATCTTCCTTATCATTTAAGATATGTCGGCAAAGAAGCAGCACAAAAGATCCAACAAAATGATCTGCTGTTTGATGAATATTATGCTTTCTATGTTGATTGATTGATGATCATATATAACTAAGATGTACTTTTGAAAAAATGCGAGCTTTGTGCCCGCTTTTTTTAGATAAAAGATATTTACAAGATCGTAAGTTTATTGCTGCAAGTTCAAGATACCTTCAGCAAGTTGTTTTGCCATAAAGGGAACGAAATAAAAAGGTAAAGTAAGCAATTTTTGTTTAGGATCGTATCCATAGTTATTTTTAGATACTTTTATGGCGGTATTGTATTTATTATGTGAAGCAAATTTAGTTAAAGAATTCAAATTGCCTCTTCCTTTTTTTACATCTACCGGATATAGAGCGTTATTTGATTCAATAATAAATTCCAGTTCAGAATTAGTTTTGCCCCGCCAATAAAAAAGTTTATGTCCTTTAGCCACAAGTTCGTTCGCTACATAGTTTTCAAAGAAGATGCCTGATAAAGTATTTTCTTTTTCATTTGATATAAACGAGGCAGCATTGATGCCGCTTTGATATGAAAACATACCGATGTCACTTAAAAATAAGCGGAAATAACTGTCATTATCAGCCATAAGGGGTATAGTAACATGTTCTTTCAGTTGAAATGACTGATTTATGATGTGAGCCATAGTCAGCCATTCTATCGAGGTTGCATAATCTCTGGTGCGGCTGTTTTCTTTGATCAGACCGGGAGAAAAGTTCTTAGATTCTTTGTTTAATTCTTTATAGATATTATTAAATAAAGAACGGGAGCGAAGGATAGCTTCTTTGCTGGCCTGGTAGAGTTCCATATCGGATAAATAGTTATCATATAATGCTGCCAGGACTTCTCTGGCTTTAAACAGATTTTTATCATTGATAAAAATATCGACTGCTTCTGGCATACCGCCTATAAGCAGATATTTATAAAGATATTCCATTGCCAGCTGGTGAGCATCATCACTTAACGATTCTTTTTGATCATAGGCATTTTTAACAGTGTTATAAAGCAGTTTGTTACTGTTTAGGAGGAATTCATCAAATGTCATCGGATAAATAGTAAGCTGATCGATCTTGCCGACTGGGAACAGAAATTGAGCAGCATGACCAAAACCTCTTTTATTCATTTCTCTATGCAGTTTGATACGCACCATTGATCCTGTAGCGATTACCGGGATATTTCTAAAATCCTGACAAAAATATTTAAGCGCAGAAATGATGTTAGGACACTCTTGTATCTCATCGAAGATCAAAAGTGTATGTTCGTTTATCTCTTTGCCTGCCCGCAATGAAATATATTCGATTATTTTAGCTGCATCAGCTGTCTTTAGACAAAAAGAAAGGATCTCATCTTCTTTTTTAAAATCGATATAAATATAATTGTTTTTGTATATTTTTTCGGCAAACAGCTCTTTTATCAGATATGTTTTGCCAACTTGTCTGGCGCCCCATATTATAAGGGGTTTTCTGCGTTTGTCATCATTCCAGTCAAGCAACTTTTGCAGGGCTGATCTTTCCATGGAACGTCCTCCTTTTACAAGCATATAATAACATAATCTGCACGATTTTGGCAGTTATTTTTGCCATTATTTGCACATATAAGGCAGTTTTTAGAACCATAATTTACACATACAGCATAGTTTTATATCCTATAAATTACACATATAGGTACTTTTATCCAGATCGATCATGTTGACAGTTTTAAAATAAGCTTCATCGCTTTGATCATGGCTTACCCAGATAACAGTTTTATTTGCGATCTTAGAGAGCAGATATGCCATCAGTCTGTCTTTGCTGTTTTGATCAAGGCCCTTTAAAGGCTCATCAAAGACTAAAAGATCTTTGTCAGCCAAGAGGGCTCTTAAGATAGCAATCCTTCTTTTTTGACCGCCAGAGAGCTCTTTAACTTTTTTAAGACCGATGTCTTTAAGATCGATCTTATCTAAAGCTTCATCAATAGCTTTGAGGTCTTTAGCAGGCATGAACAGACTTAGGTTCAAATAGACACTGTATTCATCCAAAAGCCGGTCTTCTTGAAAGACACAGGCCTTTGATAATTCTTCAAAGCCGCATACTTCTCCATGATAATCATGATCAAGACCCAGGATGATCCTTAAAAGGGTCGTTTTACCGATGCCGGAGATGCCTTTGATGAAGTTTACTTCATTCTTTTTAAAGATGATGTTCAGATTCTCAAAGACGATCTCTTTATCGTAAGCTTTAGCTAAATTCTTTACTTCTAACATCTTCATACCCCCGATCTTAAATATGTGATGGCTTTATCATAAAGACAGGAAACGATCTTCGTACATAAAGCACTGACGACGATGATGATAAAAGTCCAGGCAAATAATTTAGACGTAGCTAAATAGATCTTGGCTTCATAGAGATGCTCGCCAATAGAATTGTCGGGAAGTCCGATCACTTCAGCAGCGATGCCGGCTTTAAAGGCATAAGAAAGACCAAGATGGCAGGCATTGTCCAAATAAGGATAAACACTTTCAAGATAGATATAGCGAAAACGTTTTTTAAGATCTAATTCATAAACTTCACTTACCTCAATGAGGTCTTTTTCAGTTTCGTTAAGACCTTTATAGACATTTTCATAAACAAGCGGCAAAACCATCAAAAAAGCGATGATGATCGATAGATGATCGGCCGAAACCATGATCAATACCAATATGATAAAAGAAGCGACCGGTATTGACTTGATGACAGCCATAAAGGGATCGATCAATTCTTTAAGATGTTTATGATAAAAAGCTTCGACCCCTAAAATAAAACCAAGGATCAAAGCGATTAGAAAACCGGTCAATACATGCAATAAAGAAGTAGTGATCGCAATATATAAAGATGAAGTCTTAAGCAAGGACCACAAAGTCGATAAAGTGTCAAAAGGGGAGGCAATAAGTATCTTTTCGCCAATGATGATACTTGCTGCTTCCCAGATGATGAGCCAAACGATGATCGGCCAAAGCTTGAATTCTTTAATCCGCTCCATAATAGAAGTCGTCAGAAGGCATATTGCCGCCTATCGCTTTGGGATTTTGATCATATAAAGTCGTCAGATAATTATTTAAAAGTCCTTTCATCCTTTCGCCGGTTATCAAAACGATATTGCATTCAGGAAGGGCTTTTAAAGCGACGGCTTTTTTGACGATGTCATATTTTTCGATCAGTTCAGCTGCTCCTTCAAGGTTACTGTTAACATATTCAACGGAAGTATTATAGCGATCTAAGAATTCATCAATGACCTTTTCATTATCTTTGACAAACTCGGCATTAGCGATCACTACACCGGTAAGCAAGGCATTGCCGTCAAGTTTTTCCCACTCTTCATTAAGGTCTAAAGCGACATGAATATCAGGGTCAGCCATCATCGCTGTCGTTACGAAAGGCTGCGGCAGCATGGCAATGGCATCTTTGTCGCTTGTGATAGCAGCTACACATTCAGAATGTTCCGACTTCCATTCGATGTTTACATCATCGCTGATGCCAGCCTTTTCTAAAATATAATTCAAAGCGTATTCAGGCGTAGCACCCTTGCCGCTGGCGTAGATCGTCTTGCCGCTTAGATCATCGATCGTTTTGACGCTGTCGCCGGTTTCACAAATATAAAGTACACCTAAAGTATTGATCGCTAAGACCACCACATCTTTATCGGTGTTATTGTATAAGACAGAAGCGACATTGGCTGGCACAGCAGCGATGTCCACTTCGCCTTTGGCTACTTTGGGCGTCACTTCATCGATCGAAGCAGCGATCTCAAAATTATAGCCGGCATATTCCTTATCCATCATTTCAACCATACCCATCGCTGTCGGCCCTTTTAAAGCGATTATATTTACATCTTCAACAGGCGGGGCGTCATTTTGATCTTCACAGCCCACAAGCGTTATAGACAATATCAAGGCTAATAATATTAAACTTATTTTTTTCATAACTTCTCCTCACGGGAACATTATAACACTATCTGTCATATTAAGGTTTTATAATGCCTTCATAATTCAAAATACTTAATTATGATCTGATTCTGATAAGATATTTTACTTAGAATTTACAATGCAGGATGGTCAGGTTTGTTAAAATAGGTGCAGGAGGAAACAAAGTGATTATAGGCATCATAGACCTTGGCAGCAACACGATCAGATTATCGATCTATAACTGTGAGAAAGATGAATTCAAACTGCTCACTAACAATAAAACGATGGCGGGAATCATTTCTTATATCGATAACGGTATTTTAAATAATGATGGTATTGAAAAGATCTGTTCGGTGCTGGACTCTTATAAAGAACTGCTGCATAATTTTAATATTCATGAAGTACGCTGTTTTTCAACAGCTTCTTTGCGTCTTATCGATAATAAAAATGAAGTGCTTGAAACAGTTGAAAAAAGAACAGGCATCTATATCGATCTTATCAGCGGTCTTGAGGAAGCTCATTTAGATTTTATAGGAGCTAAACTGTTCACCGATATAAGCGAAGGCGTAATTATCGATATCGGCGGCGGCAGTACGGAACTGGTATCTTTTAAAGACAGCAGGACACTTGACTCTTTCAGTATGCCGATTGGTTCTTTAAGCATGTATAATCGCTTTGTCAAAAAGATACTGCCTTCTAAAAAAGAAAAAGAAGAGATTAGAAAAGAAGTGCTCTTTAACCTTGAAAGATTGAATGATACCGGCATCATTCATGGTTATTTTGATGTGGCTATCGGAGTTGGCGGGACGATCAGAGCTGCTTTAAGACTGATCAATGACCTTTATGACAGACCGAAAGATAACCGTATCTTTACCTATCGGGAACTTAAAAAACTATTAAGTCTTTTTAAGAATAATGATCGTCCGACGATTGCCAAGATCTTAAAGATCGCTCCTGACCGCATCCATACTCTTTTGCCGGGTATGATAGTGCTGCATACGATATTGAAGAAGGCAGGCTTAGATAAAGTGGTCGTTTCTAAATACGGCGTCAGAGAAGGTTATCTTTATCATAAAGTTTTAAAAGGAGATAAAATTGACAGAAAGAACATATGATATTTCTTATACTCAGGATCGGGAACTTTCATGGTTAAAGTTTAACGACAGAGTTTTAGATGAAGCTTTTGATGTGAACAATCCGCTACTAGAACGTTTAAAGTTTTTAGCGATCGTCAACAGCAATCTTGATGAATTCTTCATGATCAGGGTCGGCAGCATCACTGATATGAAAGCTCTTAAGCCTAAAAAACGGGAAGACAAGAAGAATATGACTCCTGAAGAAGAACTTAAGGCCATCTATGAAAGCAGCAGGTCTTTAAGCGTGAAGATGGGGGAATGTTTTAAAAAGATCGAAGACGAACTCGTTTCTAAAGACATCTTTCATGCCCGGATCAAAGACCTTAGCAAAGAAGACCGCAAGTATCTGGAAAAATATTTTATCAACTATATTGAACCAGTCTTATCGCCGCAGATCATTGATCCTCATCATCCCTTTCCTCATTTAGAGAATAAGGGATTGTATGTTGCCGTTCTTCTTAAAAATAAGAAAGATAAAAGTTTGACTTTTGGAATAGTGCCGATACCCAAAAAGGCAGAACGCATCACGCTTTTATTAAGCAATAATAAAAGCTATGTATTATTGGAAGAGATCGTTTTGGAATATGTCCACAAAGTCTTTGATCAGTATCAGATCGCTGATAAAGCTGTTATATCGGTCATCAGAAATGCTGATATCGCTTTTGAAGGAATAGATTATGATGAAGACGAAGATCTGAGCGATGCCATGAAGAAACTCTTAAAGAAAAGGCAAAGACTGGCCCCGGTACTTTTAAAGATAGAAGGAAAGCTGGATAAGCGGATGGTCGATTTTCTGAAAGAACATCTGCATCTGACTTCTGAAAAGGTCTTTGTTTATGAGCTGCCTTTGGATATGTCTTATGCCTATGAGTTTAAAAAGGTCTTTAAAAATATCGATAATCTTTATTATGATGGATTTAAACCATATGTATCTAAAAATGTCGATCCTAATGAATCAATGATCAAACAGGCTTTAGATCACGATATTCTTTTGTCATACCCTTATGAGAGTATGGATGATTATATCAGACTGATTAAAGAAGCAGCCAGAGATCCTAATGTGATCGCTATTAAGATCACGATCTATCGTTTAGCTAAAAAAGCTAAACTTATCAAATATCTTTGTGAAGCCAGTGAAAACGGCAAGGATGTTACAGTGCTGATGGAACTTAGAGCCCGCTTTGATGAAGAGAATAATATCAACTGGGCAGAGAGTCTTGAAGAAAGCGGAGTCAGGGTGATGTATGGAATGGAATATTATAAAGTTCATTCTAAGATCACGGTCATCACCCGTATGGAAAATAACAGGCTGGAAGTGATAACTCAGATCGGTACCGGCAATTTTAATGAAAATACTGCCAAATTATATACTGATCTCTCACTGATAACTTCCGATAAAGAAATCGGCAAGGATGCCTTACATTTCTTTAATAATATGGCTACCGGCAACCTAAATGGCGAATACAGCGAACTCTTGGTGGCTCCCAACAGTTTAAAAAACAAGATCTTAGAGATGATCGATCTTGAGATCATGAAGGCCAAACAGGGCGAAGAAGGTTATATAGCCATGAAGATCAATTCTTTAAGCGATCGGGAGATAATCGACCATTTTGCCATGGCTTCCAGTGCCAATGTCAAGATCGATCTGATGATCAGAGGCATTACCTGTCTTTTGCCGCATATTGAAGGCAAGACAGATAATATCCATATCGAAAGTATCGTCGGACGTTTTTTGGAACATGCCCGGATCTATATATTCGGTAAAGGCAATGATGCGAAGGTTTATATTTCAAGTGCCGATATGATGACAAGAAATACGGAAAAAAGAGTGGAGATCGCTGCGCCCGTCAAAGATCCTGAAATTAAAAGAGAACTCTTTGATTATTTAAAGCTGCAGTTTGCCGATAATGTCAAGGCACGGATAATGAATGAAAACGGGGATTATATTTTAAAAAAACAAGATGCTGATAAACTGATCGATTCACAGGATATCATGCTTAAAAGGGCTAAAGAGAATGAACCTGAAATAAGAAGCGCCGATCTAAAGAAAGACGGTCCTTTAAGAAAACTCTTTAAAAGTATTTTCACAAGATAGTTATTTGATGTTTTGATAATGGTTATTTATAGTAAAATTATCATATAGGTAATCGTTATGCAGAAAGATATTATTATAAATGAGTTAAAGAAAGTCATCTTAGGTAAAGATGATGTCTTGGAAAAACTATTGATCGCTTTATTGGCCAAAGGTCATGTCTTATTAGAAGATATGCCGGGTGTCGGTAAGACGACGATGGCTTTAGCCTTTGCGAAGATCTTTGATATTGAATACAAACGGATGCAGTTTACCGGTGATACTTTGCCTTCGGATGTAACTGGTTTTATCATGTACGATAAAGATGAAAAGGTCTTCAGTTTGAAAAAGGGTCCGATCTTTACCAATCTCTTTCTGGCTGATGAGATCAATCGTACTTCGCCCAAAACGCAAAGTGCTCTTTTAGAAGTCATGGAAGAAAGACAGGTCACGATCGATGCCAAGAGTTATGCGATGGCTGAACCGTTTATGGTCATTGCGACCCAGAATCCTTATGGCTCATCAGGAACCAATCTTTTGCCCCAATCGCAGATGGATCGTTTTATGATGGCTTTAAGCATCGGCTATCCCGATAAAGAAAGTGAAGTGATGATCTTAAAAAGCCGTCATCATAGCGACCCTTTAAACAGAGTAGAGAAACTCGTTGATAAAGATACTTTAGTCAAGATCCAGAAATACATTGAAACCATCTATGTCAGTGATGAGATTTATGAGTATGTGATAAATCTAATAAGAGCTACCCGCAAACACCCCAAGATCGCCATCGGTGCTTCGATCAGGGCCGGTCTGGCTTTGATGCGTTTAGCTAAGGCCAGAGCGTATATCTATGAAAGAGATTATGTCACGCCAAGAGATATTGAAGATCTTTATCTGAATACCCTTTCACACCGTATCGTTTTAAAGAATCATGATTTCAGCGCTGTGTCTTTAGAAAGAGAAGCTGTTTTAAATGACATCTTTGCCTCGGTAAAGATGCCCGATCTAAAAGGGTGAGGTCATGGCATGGATCTTGTTTGTCATTGTTTTAAGTTTGCAGCATGGTAATGTCGATAACGGCTATTACTTTGTTTTGGTGAGGTTTTTTGAAATAGGCATCATCCTTGATCTGATCTTCTTTGGCTATAGCTTATTTAAAAGTAAACTTATCAATATGACTGATGAGATCATCTATCATGAAGGTGATGACATCAAAGTTAAATATCATCTTCCTAAGCGCTTCTTTTGTAAAGTCAGCTATTATTATAAGATAAGTGAACTCTTCACATCAAAGAAATACCGCTTCAAGACTAAAGGGGAACTTTTGATCAAAGATGTTAAATGTGATGACTATTTAATCACATTAGATAAAGTGAGATGTACTTCCTTTTTTCGTTTCTTCTTTTTCACTAAGCGTCCTAAGCTGAAACTATCGATCAGGGTGTATCCTAAAATGATCAAGTGCGATCTTGATAAATTCCAGATGGTCGAAGAAAAAGAAAGCGATCTTAAAGGCAATGACTATACAGAAATAAGCGGTTTTCACAAATATGAAGAAGGGGAAGATACCCGCCATATCCACTATATACTAAGTGCCAAAAAAGGCGAATACATCGTTAAAGAAGGCAGCAGGAACGCTTTAAAGTGCTATCATTATCTCTTTGAAGCCAAAGATTTTAAGATGGCTTTAAAAAGTCTGGGCGAGATCTATTACCTGTTTGAAACCTATGTTTTGAAAAACCATGAAGAGATGATCGTCACTTATCAGGACAGTGACTGTCTTTTGCTTAACCGTTATGATCTTTACGGCTTTTTTGACCGTGTCTATGAGGACTTTTTATGAAATATGCAGCTAAGTTAAAAGCAGCCGTTCTTTATTTTACTATCCTGCTTGCCTTAAATGCGGCTGATGAAGTTTTGATAAGTCTTGAATTCAGCGACTATCTTTTAATGAGCGTCAGCTTTGTCTTAAGCGAGCTGATCCTAGAATACCGCAAGCCTGATTTTAGAAAACTCTACTTAAAATATGTCATCATCATCTACCTTATAATACTGGCTAATCTTTTATTCTTTGATCTAAAAGAGATCCTTGCCTTTTTTGGAAAAGAAGCGAGCGAAGCTTTTCCGTCAGGGCTTTTGATCTATGTATTGACTTTCATCTTAGCGGGTTTAAAGAAATACAACAAAGGCCTGCTTTTGATCCTTATCATCATTTATACGCTTCTTTTAGCTTACTTTAAAAATGATGTCTTAAAACCGGTCTTGATGTTAGGAGGGGGATTATATCTTTATATCGATCCTGAAAATAAAAAACGGTTCATCATCACTTCTTTGGCGATCGTATGTATGGTCTTGTTCGGCCTGGTTTTAAGAGTAGAAGAAAATTACGACATCTTCGCTAACATCGACCGCTATACGCTCTCACACATCGAAAGCACTTATCCTTGCCCAAAGCGCATCAGACATATCTTAGGTCTATGTAATTGTGAAGACAGGGGCCTATTTAAAAATGACGGCACTATTAACGATCAGCTTTTTTCAGGATTTTCAGAATTTACTTATCTTGAACCCGGTATTGGCGACGGACATATCAGCAATGCTTCACTTGGTGATGGCAGTCACACCAAAGCTTATACCATCACTTCCTCAAAACGCTTTAATTATCTTCGCTCTTACAGCGCTTCTATATATGATGAAAGAGAACATCAGTTTTTATATGATTCTTCCTATATTCAGGATGTGCTTATCAATTATGGTTTAAACAGCACTCTTTATTATGACAGCAGTCTTTCATCTGCCAATGCTGAAAAGATCACCTTAGAGATCTTTAACAGTGATAATGTCTGGAGCGTGCCTTATGGTGTGAACGACATCTCTTCAAGTTATGTTCATGACAGCTATTATGTGAGAAGAGGCGAGAAAGCAACTGCTTTCTTCTATGATCCTGACAGGTCATGCAATAAAGAAGCCCTGGATGTTTATGCTTCAATGGTCGTCCCTTATCTTTATCTTGATATACCATCTGATCTAAAAGCGACATTATTAGAATTTTTAAAGGATAACGGTATCAATATTCATAGCAATGATAAAGAATATCTGATAAATGCCATAGCTGATCTTTTAAAAAACGATTATCGTTATTCCAAAACGATCGATGTGATCGAAGATGATGATCCGATCTTAAACTTCCTGCTTCATTCCAAAAAAGGTTATTGTGTGCATTTTGCCGGCAGCGCTACACTTTTGATGCGGGCTTTGGATATTCCTTCCCGCTTTGTGAGCGGTTATTATGTCAGTGACTGGAATGGTAACATAGCAACCGTCTATGATGATGACGCCCATGCCTGGGTCGAATTCTTTGATGAAAGCGAAGGCTGGCAGATGCTCGAAGTAACAAGCGGCTATCGGGGCAATGTTGATGTCGATATCGCTGATGATCCTTTAGAAGATATTGTTGAAATGCCACAAGATGATGATGATATTGAAGAACCTGAGATCAATCGGCCGATTGAAGATGATGAAACCACCGATGAGCCATCTTTAAATGAAGATGTTGCGATCAAAGACGATGATGAAAAAACCGATGTCTTAAAAGATGTCTTTAGAATAGCTGCTATGCTTATAACAGGCGCTGCAGTTCTTTTAGGCATCGTTATCGCTTTTGTACTGTATCGGCGAAACCTTCCGCTTAAAAAGAAGATGATCTATATCTATGAAGCGCTTTTAAAATATGATTATTTAAGTGAAGATGTGATCGAAGTCATGGAAAAGATGCGTTTTTCCAACCACGAAGTGACTAAAAGCGATTATCTCATCATGCATAAAAGACAAAAAGAACTCATCAAAGACAAACTTAAAAGTCTGTCCTTTTATAAAAAGATCTGGCTTTTTATCAGATATAATGTTTATGCTTTTTAAAAAAGAAGTTATCTTTAGGAAAATTGTAAGTCAGGATTGATAATTATTTAACAATACCCTTTAAATAATGTTATAATTGAAACGCAAATAGGAGGAAAATTTAGACATGGCAAAGAAAATCGTAACAGATTTAAATGTCGAGGGCAAAAAGGTCATCGTTCGTGTTGACTTTAATGTTCCACACAAAGGTGATGTGATCACTGATGACAATCGTATTCAGGCTGCATTACCAACTATCAATTATTTATTGGAAAAAGGTGCTAAGGTCATCTTATTATCTCACTTAGGCAAAGTGAATCATAAGGAACCGGAAAAAACAGCTGCTGATAAAGCTAAAAACAACATGGCACCGGTCGCTAAAAGACTTCAGGAATTATTACCTAACAATAAGGTTACTTTCGTTGATGCGACCAGAGGTAAAGAATTGGAAGATGCCATTAACGCTATGAATGGCGGCGAAGTCGTCTTAATGCAAAATACCCGTTATGAAAAGGGTGAATCTAAGAATGATCCTGAACTTGGTGCTTACTGGGCTTCTTTAGGTGATCTTTATGTTTCAGATGCTTTTGGAAGCGTGCATAGAGCTCATGCTTCTACAGTAGGTATTCCTAGTCATTTACCAAGTGCTGTAGGTTTCCTGATCGAAAAAGAACTTAAATATTTAGGACAGGCTTTAGATAATCCTAATCGTCCGTTTGTCGCTGTTTTAGGCGGTGCTAAAGTTTCTGATAAGATCGCTGTTATTGAAAACTTATTAAAAATAGCTGATAAAGTTATCGTTGGCGGCGGTATGGCTTATACATTCTATAAGGCTAAAGGCTGGAATGTCGGTACATCATTATTAGAAGAAGATAAAGTTGAAGTTGCCAAGAGTTTCATTGAAAAGGGCGGCGACAAGTTAGTATTGCCGGTCGATACAGTCGTAGCTAATGATTTCGATGATCCGACAGATGTTAAGACTGTTGATGCTGATAAGATCCCTGATGGTTATATGGGTCTTGATATCGGTCCTAAGACAGTTGAATTATTCACTAAAGAACTTGAAGGTGCCAAGACTGTGTTCTGGAATGGTCCGATGGGTGTCTTTGAAAAAGAAGAATTCGCTAAAGGTACGATTGGTGTCTGCAAGGCTATCGCTGCACTTGACGGCTGCATGAGCGTTATCGGCGGCGGCGACAGTGCCAGTGCTGCCAAGAACTTAGGCTATGCTGACAAGTTCACACATATTTCTACCGGCGGCGGCGCTTCTCTTGAATACATGGAAGGTAAAGAATTGCCTGGTATTGCGATCATTGAGGAAAAATAAATGAGAAAACCTATTATTGTCGGAAACTGGAAAATGAATAAGACTTGTAAAGAAACAGTCGAATTCATAAATGCCGTAGATGGTGAATTAAATGATACCTGTACTTATGGTGTAGCTGTTCCGTTCACTGCTTTAAAGGATGCTACTGCGACAGCCAAGAATTTAATTATCGCTGCTGAAAACTGCCACTTTGAAGAAAGCGGAGCCTATACTGGTGAAGTAAGCATTCCGATGCTTAAAGAGTTAGGCGTTACTCATTGTATCGTCGGTCATTCAGAAAGAAGACAGATGTTCGCTGAAACTGATGAAACAGTCAATAAGAAAGTACGCAAACTCATTGAAAACGACATCACTCCGATCATGTGTGTTGGAGAAACGTTAGAAGAATTTGAAGCTGGCGCAACTGAAACCAAAGTCAGAAAACAGGTTGCGGAAGGATTGAAGGATATGTGTCCTAAATGTGTAGCCAAGATGGTCATCGCTTATGAACCGATCTGGGCTATCGGTACTGGTAAATCCGCTACTAAAGAGATCGCTGAATCTTCTTGTGCTATCGTCAGAGATGAAGTCAGAAAATTATATGGCGATGAAGCGGCTGAGAGTATCAGGATCCAATATGGCGGCAGTGTTAAACCGGAAAACATTAAGGAATACATGGCCATGGAAGATATTGATGGTGCCCTGATCGGTGGCGCATCACTTAAAGTAGATTCTTTTAAAGCTATCGTTGAAGCTACAAAATAAGAAAGGTTATTAAGGAGGAAATTATAAATGCCTGGAATTATTGATGTATATGCTCGTGAGGTTATCGATTCACGTGGCAATCCAACTGTTGAAGTAGAAGTTACAACTGAATCTGGAGCTTTTGGTAGAGCTATGGTACCATCAGGTGCCTCTACTGGTGAAAGAGAAGCTTTGGAATTAAGAGATGGCGATAAGAGCCGTTTCATGGGCAAAGGTGTCTTAAAAGCAGTAAATAACGTTAATACTGTAATTGCACCGGCTGTTTTAGGAATGGATGTTACTGATCAAAACGCTATCGATAAAGTTATGCTTGAACTTGATGGCACTAACGGCAAGACTAAATTAGGTGCCAATGCGATCTTAGGCGTATCAATGGCTTGCGCCAGAGCTGCAGCTGATTTCTATGGAATCCCTCTTTACAGATATTTCGGCGGATTCAACGGCAAGACTTTACCTGTACCGATGATGAACGTTTTAAACGGCGGATCTCATGCAGACTCTACTGTTGATTTCCAAGAATACATGATCTTCCCGGTTGGTGCACATTCAATCAAGGAAGCTTTGAGAATGGGCTCTGAAACATTCCACAACTTACGTAAGGTATTAAAGGCTCGTGGCTACAATACTAACGTTGGTGATGAAGGTGGTTTCGCTCCTTCTTGCCGTGAAGGTAACGAAGAACCGCTTGAACTTATCGTTGAAGCTATCAAGGCTGCCGGTTATAAACCTGGTGAAGATATCTGCATCGCTATGGACGTTGCCGCCAGTGAATTCCACAACCATGAAACTGGTTTATATGAACTTACTAAATCAGGTCAAGGCAATAAGACTACTGATGAAATGATCGATATGTATGCTGAATGGGTAGAAAAATATCCGATCATCTCTATCGAAGACGGTCTTGGCGAAAGAGATTGGGACGGCTGGAAGAAACTTACTGATCGTTTAGGCGATCATATCCAGTTAGTAGGTGATGACTTATTCGTTACTAACCCTGCTATCTTAAAAGAAGGTATTGAAAAGGGTATCGCTAACTCGATCCTTATCAAAGTCAACCAGATCGGTACATTAACTGAAACTTTCGACGCTATCGAAATGGCTAAGAGAGCCGGTTATACTTGTGTCGTATCTCACAGATCAGGTGAAACTGAAGATACCACGATCGCTGATATCGCTGTTGGTTTAAATGCCGGACAGATCAAGACAGGTTCTATGTCCAGAACTGACCGTATCGCTAAATACAACCAGTTGATCCGTATCGAAGATGAACTTGGCGATGTAGCTGAATACTTAGGTAAAGACGCTTTCTATAACGTTAAGTTAAAATAAGCTAAACAACATCTAAATCAAAAAGGAAGGCTTTATAGGCCTTCTTTTTGTGTGGTTTGAAGTTATTTCATACAATATTATCTAGTTCAAGAAAAGCGGTAAGATGATTGCGTTGTTTTATGACGTAATTTAGGATAAAATTAAGTCACAGGAGGAGAACCTTATGCAGATCATTCCTATGCGTGATTTAAAGGATACAGTTGAGGTCGAAAGACGCTGTGCTGAGGGAAAAGGACCGGTATATGTGACAAAAAACGGCTATGGGCGGTTGGTGGTCATGGATATCGAATATTATGAGCAGATTATCCGTAAAATGCATGAGGCAAAAATAATCTTCGAAGGTCTATATGACATGAAAACTAACAAGACCTTGGATGGCGAAGAAGCTATTAAGGCCCTTAGGACGAAGTATGGAATCTAAATGGGATTATAAACTGACCCAAATCGCAAACACCGATCTAGTTTAAGTAATACAAAGGAGCTAGGCAGGCTCATGATCATCGATCGGAGTCTTGCCCAGCTCCTTTTCAGAATCAAAGACTGACAGTCTTATTTCGGCATAAAGCTTTAATACGACTGATTGAATGATGTTTAAGAGTAAAAGCTGATAGTCATTGGCTGCTTTATTGCGGGCATTATCTAAATGCCCTTTTTCAAACATTTCTTTTAGACTTTCTTCAAAATAAGTACCGAAAGTATCGTAAGCCAATTCCAGATTGCTGTCTTTCATCTTGGTCTGGATGGCGATCATCTGTGAGATCTCGCTTAAAGAATAGACTCTTTTTAAAACCGTCACGACGATCAAAAAGGCAAGGTGGTATCTTTTATAGTGCTTCTTGATCGGAGCTTTGACGATACTGTTTTTGACATAGTTGTTTACCATGCTGGAAGTGATCGGTTTATCAGAGTCGCTGATATTCAAAACATCCAGCTGCTGGTTGATGAAAAACACTACCTGATCCATGTAGATGTCAAAATCCGGCAGCTCATGCCAGCGGGGAAGTTTAAAATTCAACAGTTCATTTATTTTTGCTTCAGCTTCCTTATATTCCATGATACAAACATACCATAATATCAATAACTAATCAATCTAGTTTTTAAAACTAGATTACTTGACTATAAATACTAGATGTATTATGATGAAGATGAGGAGGGCTCATCATGGTACAGATCATCTCGGATACATGCACATTGTATTCTAAAGAAGAAGGGGAAAAGATAGGACTGCCGATAACACCGCTTAGCGTATTTATCAATGAGGAATGTTACAAAGAATTTGAAACGATCACTACGGAAGAGTTGATCGATAAGATCAATAAGGGCGGCATCCCTACTTCATCACAGCCGATAATCGGGGAAAAGATCGAATTATATGACAAGTATGCCAAAGACGATGAAGTTATCGATATTACCATAGCAGCTGGTCTTAGCGGTACTTATGATACGGCTTTGATGGCTAAGGGAAATTCTGAATATAGTGATAAAGTCAGTGTTTTTAACTCGATGACTTTATGCGGTCCCCAAAGAGCTTTGGTCGATGAAGCTTTAAAGATGGCTAAGGAAGGCAAGAGTAAAGATGAGATCTTGACGATGCTTGAAAAGTCAGCCAAGAGCGATGTATCATTTTTGATCCCGATGGATTTTGAATTCCTTAAAAGGGGCGGAAGAGTATCTAAGACGGTCGGCAGTATCGGTTCGTTATTAAAGCTGATAATTTGTTTAAAAAAGAGTGATGACGGCCGATGTCTTGAAAAACATTCGATCAACCGCACCATTAAAGGGGCTGTTGAATCGATGATCAAAGAGCTTAAAAATAAAGGAGTCGATGACAGTTATATCTTCTCGATCTCACACGCTTTGAATGAAGAACTGGCTGCCAAGTTTAAAGAAGCACTTTTAAAGGCTTTCCCTAATGCCAAAGTTAATATCTTTACTCTCTCGCCGGTCTTTACGACTCAGGGCGGCCCCAAATGCTGTGCTTTGCAGGCTATCAAGATCATAAGATAAGAAGTAAAAAAGAGATGTTTGGATCTCTTTTTAAAATATTGATTATTGTAACTATTCATGTATTTTGATGTTAAGTACAAGAATAAAAATACACATTTTAACATGAATATAATAAACAGGATAGAATTTTAACTTAGTGCAACATGCAATCAAAATAATTTTTATATATATTACAGATCGAATAAAACACCGAAGATCCTATATATGTTGTAAAGCATTATGATTATAATAAATGGCAGTCTTGTTCATTTTGGGGAATCGGTTTTTAAGACAATCAATACAAAGTATTATCAGTAAATACTGGTAATGATATCAAGATAGAAACGATAATCAAGCAAGGAATATTCACTCATAGTCTAGACCTCTAAGCACATTATAGCACTAGCTTATTGGACATTATAACCATATATGATAATATCTAACTATGGAATTTATTATCAAGGGTCTATATAAGAAATATGACAAGAAAGAAGTTTTAAAAGGCATCGATTTTACCTTTGAAGAAGGCAAGATCTATGCCCTTTTGGGAAGAAACGGCGCTGGCAAGACGACGCTTTTCAACTGCATCAATGAAGATATCGATGTCGATGAGGGCAGTTTCTATTTTAAAGATAAAGAGCTATTGCCTTTAAAAAGCGAAGATGTCGGCTATGTTTTGTCAACACCGGAAGTGCCGGAATTTTTAACGGCCAATGAATTCATGAAATTCTTTTTAGAAGTCAACGAAGATAAGATTGAAGATCTGAGATCGATAGATGAATACTTTGAGATGGTCAATATCGCTAAGGAAGACCGCAACAAGCTTTTGAAAGATTTTTCTCATGGCATGAAGAATAAAATGCAGATGCTAGTCAATATCATCGCCAGACCTAAACTCTTGCTTCTGGATGAACCGCTCACTTCTTTAGATGTCGTAGTGGCAGAAGAGATGAAAGAACTGCTCAGAAAGATCAAAAAAGACAGAGTCATCATATTATCGACCCATCTTTTAGATTTGGCTTTAGATCTTTGCGACGAGATCGTCTTGCTGCATAAAGGAATACTAGAAAAGATAGTTAAGGAAGATCTTGAAAAAGATGACTTTAAAGACAAGATCATCGAAGCTCTGAGGGATGAATGATGTTTAAGACATTAAGGCTTGCTTTTAAGTTGAGGATCGCTTACAGCATCAATTCTTTTTTGTATTCTTTAAAAAGAGTACCGCTTATAAAAAGACTCTTGCCCTATGATCTTTATGATAACCGCTTATTGAAAAAAGCGGCTTTGCTCGTAGTCTTTCTTTGGGAGATCGCTTCGATCTTTATCGGCAAGGGTCTTTATTACTACCTTTTTATTTATCTTCCTTTAGGGAGTTTATATCATAATTTCAACAGCGGTCTATTGTTTCATATCTTATTTTGTTTAAGCGTGATCGGAATGCTTATCAATGCCAGGATCTTTGAAGCTGACAAGGCTGCAGAGTATGCGATCAATGATTTTAATTTAGATGCCAAAAACTATATCCTTATTAACTTTTTCTATAAGATCATAAGGCATTTGATCGGTTATATGGGTTTATTGTGGTTTATAAAAGGGACTTTCAATCTTAATCTCTTTTATATCCTGATCGCTTCTTTGGGGCTTGCAGCCATTAAGATAACAGCTGCCTATTTTTGGCTTTTGAATAAAAAACTGACCGAAAATGCTTTGCTCGTCAAAGTGAACTTTGCAACAGTCATTATTATTCTGGCCTTAACTTATGGCTTGCCGCTTACAGGTCTATATCTTAATGAGGTCATCACGCTTGCTCTTTTCAGTTTCTTTATCTTGACAGCTGTCTATATCATTCCCTATATCTATAACTTCAAAGGTTATCATCTTTTTGCCAAAAGAGAGCTTTATAAATTTAAAAAGAGTTTAGCCGGTCTGACTTTTTTCGCTAAGGTACAAAGTGAAAAAGAGATCAGCAGTGATACGACAATCACTTCCGATAAAAAGGGTTTTGCCTATCTGAATGATCTGTTTGTCAAAAGGCATTATAAATTATTGTATAAAGCCGCTTTCAGGCAAAGCCTTGTCATGATCATCATCTTTTCTTTTCTGGCTCTAGTGCTTATTCTTAATAAGCAAGAGGCCGTTTCCTTTAATGAAGCGATCTTAAACTATCTTCCTTACTTTGTCTTTATCATGTACACATTAAACCGTGGTGAAAGTTTTGCGAAGTGCTTGTTTATGAATTGCGATCATTCACTATTAAGCTACAGCTTTTTTAAAAGTCCTGCCAATCTTTTAAAACTGTTCAAGATCAGACTTATCGAACTTATCAAAGTCAATATCATACCTGCTTTTGTGATCGCTGTCGGACTCATGGTCTTGCTGTATCTTAGCGGCGGGGCAATGATCTTTGATTATCTGATCATTTTGATCACGATCATTTCATTGAGCATCTTCTTTTCGATCCATAATCTGACGCTTTATTATCTGATCCAGCCGTACAATATTGAAACCGGTGTTAAAAGTGCAATGTATGGTATCATCAATTTTATAACTTATATCATATCTTTCGGATTCATCTATTTAAGATTTTCCAATCTGATCTTTGGTATCTTATGTACCTTGTTTTGTGTGATCTATTCGTTTGCTGCCTGTTTTTTAGTCTATAAATACGGCAGCAGGACTTTTAAACTGCATTGAACCTTTGGCCTAAGTAAGCGTTTACATAGATATATGTTATAATGGGGTTACAAAGGAGGAAGAAGCCATGAAAAAGAAGTGGATAATGATCATGGTATTGTTGCTGGTGTTAGCGGGATGTGGCAAGAATAGTGAAGAGCCAAGCGATACACCAGAGCCAGAAGAGCCGACACAGGAAAATGTAAATATCGATAATGACGATGACGATGAAGTCGTTTATAAAGAAGAGTTCGTGGTGGTCGATGAAGATGAACTTCCTGAAGGTATGCAGCATTTTCAAGAAGTAACAGAGGTAGAAACAGGCTATGAGATCGATGCGGTAGTCAAGATCGAAGACGGGGAAGTCGTCGCTTATAAAAACGGTGAAGAAGCCGGCAGACTGCCGGGAGTTAAAGATGCCAAGAGCCTGGCCTGGTATATCAATATTGGCGGCACATGTTATTTCGCTGTAGTAAGAGAAGACGGCAGTGCTGCTACCTTTATGCTGCATTTGGAATATAATGCCGAAACTGATGAAAAACCGACAGTATCAATAAGCGATATAGCCGAACATGAAGCTGACGGCAAGATCGAAAGCGTAATGGTCTATGAAGCTGAAGATGAGCCTTTATATAAGTTTTATTATGTTTTAGAAGATGGAACGATAGGCGAGTTCGTAACGGTTGTAGATAATTAAAACTTAGAATTTATCTGTTATTTTAAAGACATTTAACTTGTATTTTATTTCACAAGTTGTAAAACAGGGGGTGGAAAAAAGGAGATATTTATGGCAAACAGATTTGTATTGAATGAAACCAGTTATCATGGTAAAGGAGCGATCAAAGAGATCGTCAAGGAAGAAGATCTTGATTTCTTAAGTGAATCAGCTTTGGCTGATGCCTGCTGCCCGGGTAATCCAAGAGATACCAGCGTAGAAGAGATCAAGGCATTATACAGATCTTTATTATAATTCTAAAGAATAGACAAGATAACTTAAAAGGGGCATTTGGCCCCTTTTAGCGTTCTTAAAATATCTGATCGAAGGAGGAACAGACGATGATCTATGTTACCGGGGATTGTCATGGCGATTATCAAAGATTCAACAGTGACTATTTTAAAGATATGCCATCCTTAAACAAAGGCGACTATGTAATAATATGCGGCGATTTTGGTCTTTGGGATGAAAGTGCAGAGTGTCAAAGCGAGCTTGATCTTTTAAACGATCTACCGTTTACGACTTTATGGGTCGATGGCAATCATGAAAATTATGACCTTTTAAAAAAGTATGAAGTCAAGAAGTGGAAGGGCGGCAATGTACAGTATATCCGCTCTTCGATCATTCATCTGTTAAGAGGGCAGGTCTTTGAGATAGAAGGGAAAAAGTTCTTTACGTTTGGCGGCGCCTCTTCTCATGATGTGAACGGCGGGATCTTTTCAAAAGACGATCCTCACTTAAAACAGCGGATGATGATCGCCTATATGCGGGGACTTCCTTTCAGGATCGAACATTTGTCATGGTGGAAAGAAGAATTGCCAAGTGAAGAAGAGATGCAGGAAGGGTTGGATAATTTAAAAAAGCATCATGATGAGGTAAACTATATCATCACCCACTGCACGGCTTCATCTATTCAGGCTGTTTTGTCAAAAGGAATGTATAAAGTTGATCGCCTGACTGATTATTTAGAAACTCTCAAACAAACTCTTACCTATGATCACTGGTATTTTGGACATTATCATGAGGACCTGGAAGTAAGTGATAAAGAAACACTGCTTTACTATAAAATAAGACGGATCATTTAACCATAACTAAAAGTAATAGTATAGTATTCTTTAAAAGTATTTGTTAAAGGAAGAGAGATAAATTATATTGTAGTTAAAGGAGAGATAGATGATGAATAAAACGATCCGAAATATATCTTTATCTGCGATGTTTCTGGCATTGGCCCTTATCTTGCCGTTTTTTACCGGTCAGATGCCTGAGATCGGCAATATGCTTTTGCCGATGCATTTGCCGGTAATGTTTTGCGGACTTATCTGTACTCATCGTTACGGGGCGATCGTTGGCTTTATAGCTCCGCTTTTAAGATCGCTTATTTTTGGTATGCCCCTGATGTATCCAGCAGCCATAGCGATGGCTTTTGAACTGATGACCTATGGTTTTGCGATCGGTTATCTTTATGAGCATTCAAAATGGCAATGTGTAGTGGCTTTATACCGCTCTTTGATCATCGCTATGATCTTAGGACGTCTGGTCTGGGGATTGGCTGAAGTCATCTTATTAGGAGTAAGAGGCAACAGTTTTGGTTTGTCAATGTTTATATCCGGGGCCTTTTTAGAAGCGATACCGGGCATCATCTTGCAGCTTGTCCTGATCCCGCTTGTAATGATGGCCTTAAATAAAGCAGGTATTGTAACCTTTAAAAAGAAGGAGCTTATCAGATCTTGAGAGATCGTTTAAATGAAGCCATTGCTGCTTTGAATAAAGACATAGATGTTTTGATCGCCATCGATGGTAAATGTGCCAGCGGCAAAACGACCTATTGGCTTTAAAATACAAAGCCAATCTTTTTCACATGGATGATTTCTTTTTAAGACCATTTCAAAGAAGTGAAGAAAGATTGAAGGTTCCTGGCGAAAATATTGATCATGAACGCTTTTTAAAAGAAGTCTTAAAACCTTTAAAAGATAAAAAAGACATCATCTATAAAGCTTATGATTGTCACACTCAAAGCTTCAAGGAAAGCATCATCATTAAATATCGACCTATAAATATCATTGAAGGATCATATTGTTTGCACCCATCATTATTTGATCACTATGATTTAAAGATCTATATCGATATTGCCAAAGAAGAACAGTTAGAAAGGATCAAGATCCGAAACAAAGATGACTTTCAGACCTTCACTAATAAGTGGATACCTTTAGAAGAGAGATATTTTAAATATTATGATATTCAAAAGAGGTGTGATATAGTCCTAGATCAAAGTGATCTTAAAGATCTTTCTTTTTGACCATGCTGATATTTTCCAGATGAGAATACTTGATATAGGCCGGTTTAATCTCTTTGATAAACAGCGATACAAAAGTTACCATCAGCTGATAGAGATAATAGATGGCTAAAACGATGGTGATCGCTACGATGTAAAGTTTTACTCCATCTTTGTCATTTATAAACATATAGGCGATGTAGTAAAGACCATAGAGCATAATGCCCGGGATGATGATATAGATAAGACCAAAGAGAAAATAACGGATGAGCAGCTCACTGAAATAGGGGGCGTGATCATCTTTGGTGTTTGCTAATCGGATCTTTAAAAGAGCTTTGCCGAAAGTATAGCCTTTAGTTAAATAATTTAATAAGATGAAATTGCCAAAGCAGACGCTTAGTCCAATGATAAGACCAGGGATAAAGCGGCTTTTGATAAGACCGGCATGACCTAAGATATTGCCGATAATATAAGTTAAAATCACCGCCAGCATCATATCGATGCCAAAAGCCATCAGTCGGCGGATGATCGAAACTGTCTGACCCTTTTGATAAGCAATATCATCAAGTTCGTTGCGGCTTGGCAAAAAGAAAGTAAATAATGGTGTCAAACCATAACCGATGATCCCGCCTAAAGTATTAAAGATGAGATCATCTATTTCAAAAAGGCGGTATGGGCGGGGATAGATACCAAATAGAGCACTGAACTGGATCAGTTCAAAAGATAATGATAATAAGAAAGAAAAGATAAATGTTTCAAACAGTGATCTTTTATAATAATAACGAAGATAAACACCAAACGGCACTACTAAAAGAATATTGAAAAAGACCTGTAAGAAACTGTTGGAAGTCAAAGTGGCAAGATAGGTGCCAGGATCGCTTATGACAAGCGGCGAATCGGTAAAGATCAGCTCGATGGCATGAAATGGTCTTAATTCCATGACGGGCGTTGTCAGCTCGCTTACGCTTTCAAGGCTTGGCAAAGGCAAGATTGTCATAAAATAAGCGGTCATAAGATAAAAGATGAAGGAATAGACGATCATCGTTCTAAGTATCAGGATCGCTCCGTATTTACGGTATTCATAAAGCATATAAGGCGCTGTCAGAAGTAAAGCTATAAATGGGAAAAGATAGACAGCTGTTTTTATCGTGTTAATGTAAATCATGGGTAAATTATAACATTTAGTTTATAATTAAGGTAACCAAAGGAGGCTTTTTATGACTACCTATATCCTCGATAATCAAAATAAACGTCTTGTCGATAAGATTGCCATTGACGAATATCATATGCCTTCAGCAGTGCTTATTGAAAGAGCAGCTTTAAGCATTTATGAAGCTATTAAAGATAAACTTGATTTCCATAAACATATCTATCTTTTTGCAGGGCCTGGCAATAATGGTGCTGATGCTTTGGCTTTGGCCCGTCTTTTATACCATGATCATTATGAAGTGACCTGCGTTTTAAAAGATATCGTTTCTGATGAAGCTAAAAGACAATTCATGATCATCCAAAAACTGGGCCTTGACATCAAAGATCTTGAAGCGATCACTATAAACAAATCCGATATAATTATTGACGGCTTGTTTGGCAGCGGGATCAATAAAGACATCGAGGGTGAATATCAAAGGATGGTCGAATATATCAATGCTTGCGAAGCTTATACGATCAGTCTGGATATACCAAGCGGCATCAGCGCTACTGATGGCGCTCTTCCTAAAACTTATGTCAAAGCTGATCTTGTCATCATGATCGACAGCCTTCCTTTATCAAAGTATAAATATCCTGTCATGTCAGCTTATAAGGGATGGAGAGTCATTGATATCGGGTTTCCAGAAATCATAAAAGAAAAGCTTGATAGAAAAGTAATCTTGATCGATGATGGATATATCAAAGATCATTTTCCTAAAAGAGATCAAAATGCCAACAAGGGCACTTATCAAAAAGGACTTTTGATCGGCGGAAGCAAATATATGTACGGTGCTTTATCATTAGTAGCTAAAGCGGCTTATCATAGCGGCATCGGTACTTTGACTCTTTATATTCCGGATTCAATAAGTGATTTTATGGCTAATCGTTTTGATTTTGCCATGCAATATCCTGCTTCCAGCAAGGATGGTTATTTTGATTTTCAGATAAAGGAAGATATTGAAAACTTTATCAAAGACTATGATCTGATCGCTATTGGTAATGGCATGGGTAGAAAAGAAGCTGCCAAAGAAATCTTGAGGACGGTATTAAAGAGTGATAAACGGGTGATCGTCGATGGTGACGGATTATGGCTTCTTAAAGATGAACCTGAACTTTTAAAAAGAGAAGCTTTGACGATTCTACTTCCGCACTTAAAAGAAATGAGTTATCTCAGCGCTCTTTCTATCGATAAGATCAAAGCAGATCCTTTTAAAGTGCTGGATGATTTTGTGATGGAATAT
The DNA here is from genome assembly GCA_944326825.1 of uncultured Erysipelotrichaceae bacterium. Lineage (GTDB taxonomy): Bacteria > Bacillota_I > Bacilli_A > Erysipelotrichales > Erysipelotrichaceae > JAHHTG01. The sequence continues at coordinate 398 of CALVFL010000010.1, read as the reverse complement.
CCTAATGTTTATGTCGTCTTGAAATCATCCTTTACGATCGTTAAAAGTTTTAATGAAACTGCTCTTTTAGATAGACCAAACAGTGCTTTGGCTAAAGGTGGCAGTGGCGATGTGCTGTGTGGCATTACCATGGGTCTTTTGTCACAGAGTGAGAATATCATGGACGCTTTAGAAAGTGCTGTTTATGTGCATAATCTTACTCCGTTAGATAACGATCCAAGGTATTTGATGCCGGAAATGATGATAACTAATCTTGATGAGGTATATAAAAGCTGAATTAAAAACTTAACTTCCACTTCAAAGCTTTCATTTTTAAAGTGGAAGTTTTTTATACAATAAGGCTGAATAATTAGATATATTTTTATCTTAAGTGGAAGTAATCTAAAATATGATATAAA
>CALVFL010000009.1 GCA_944326825.1 uncultured Erysipelotrichaceae bacterium | reverse complement strand
GGTTTGATTATTAATACTGGAAAATATATATTTGAAGTTCCCCAAGATGTTTTAGATTATTGTGAAGCTAATGATTTTCCTTTACTTGTTTCACCATGGCATATTCACATGATGGATTTAATTAAAGATTTTTGTATGCGTTGTTTATTTTCACAAAGAGAAGATTATCAGATTACACAATATTTTCAAAATATTTTTAGTGATCCACGAACAATTGAAGAAAACAGAGTGGAACTTATGCGACATTTTGATGTAGATGGCAGTTTTCAAGTTTTGCTTATAGATATTGAAGATGCCAGTCAGTATAGTGAAATTGAAAGAAGAAAATTATCCATGCAGTTGCAGCTTTATTTTGAAAAAATAGAATGTCCTTATAGTTTTTTCTGGTATGATGGCTATTATGTTTTAATTGTTAATAATTTGTTAGAAGATGTTTTTTTGAATCTTGTTCATTCAATGTATCGTCGTGCTAAAGGAAGAATGAAAGTCAAATCTTTGTATGTTGGAATCGGAACAAAGATGTCGGATATCAGACAATTACATTTAAGCTATCAAAGAGCTTTATCAGCAGTTGCTCTAGCAAGATTATTTGAAAAAAATATTATGTGTTTTGACGAGATGGGAATTTATCAGATTTTATTTTCTATTCAAGATCAAAAGATTCTTTCTGATATGTATCATCACTTACTGGATGTATTGATTCGTTATGATCAAAAACATCATGGAGAATTAGAAAAAACATTGTATTATTATTTAAAATATGATGGAAGTCCACAAAAAATTGCTAAAAATATGTATACTCATCGTAATACTGTGAATTATCGTATTGAAAAGATTAAGAAGTTATTAAATAATGATTTAGATACTTTTGAAGATAGATTTCCATATATGATGGCATTTTATATTGCAAAAATGATGAAATAAAAAGAAATAGATATTATTTTCTATTTTCTTTTTTTATTTTTTGCTTGACGAGTGCATATCCGTATGCTATTATATGTAGGCACTAGAAAATGGAGGTTTAGCTCAGTTGGGAGAGCATCTGCCTTACAAGCAGAGGGTCAGCGGTTCGAGCCCGTTAACCTCCACCATTTGCCGACTTAGCTCAATTGGTAGAGCAACTGATTTGTAATCAGTAGGTTGTGGGTTCAAGTCCTATAGTCGGCACCATTTTTTTAAGGACCACACGGAGAGGTAGCGAAGTGGCTAAACGCGGCTGACTGTAAATCAGCTCCCTACGGGTTCGGCAGTTCGAATCTGCCCCTCTCCACCATCTATGGATGTTGGGATGTAGCCAAGTGGTAAGGCACAGGACTTTGACTCCTGCATTTCGCTGGTTCGAACCCAGCCATCCCAGCCATTCAATGTCCCGGTAGCTCAGGCGGTAGAGCATCTGACTTTTAATCAGAGGGTCGAAGGTTCGATTCCTTTCCGGGACACCATCTTACTTTGCAGGTGTAGTTCAATGGTAGAACTTCAGCCTTCCAAGCTGACTACGTGAGTTCGATTCTCATCACCTGCTCCATTAAAACGTAATTTGCGAACTGTGATAGTTCGTTTTTTTATTTTTCATTAAGATCATCGTAGATCGCCTCACCAAGTCTTTGCATCAGTTTTAAGTTGCCGTCATCCTCTTTAGAATCAATGGCTGCACCAATGAAATATAAATGACCGTTTATGCTCATAACTCCTGTATCCCGGCTTTTGAAAGGCAAAGAGCCGGTCTTGTGGGCAAACGGTATCTTAGGAAGATCAAACGAGAGCTGATCGTTGCATCTTTGTTTATAAAGGATGGCGATGGCTTTATCACATAATCCATCATCAAGGATCTCATGTCTAAATAGCAGACTGAAGAGATGATACATGTCCTTTAGACTGGTATAGTTGTTAAGGCCTTGTCTGATCGCCTCTTCATCAAGCATATATCTTTGTAAAGATGTAGCAGTCAATCCCAGATTTTGAGCATATTCATTAAACGTTGCCATGCCGAAGTGTCTGATCAAAAGATTGGTGGAAGTATTGTCAGAATCGATGATCATATAAGTGATGAGATCTTCGATCGAGTAGGCTTTGGCCTTTTTAAAGGTCTTGGTATCTTCTAAGATAAATTCTTCTTTTAAATAAAGCGTATCGCTTAACTTAAGAGTCTGTCTTTTAACTTCCTCAAGTACTCTTGCCATGATCAAAACTTTGATGAGTGAAGCTGAAATGATCTTTTCATCAGAATCTTTCTGATATAAACAGCTTTCATCATCCATATCTTTGATCAAAAGATTCAATCTGTCAGAAGTATTATTTAATAACTTTTCTAATCTTTTCATAAATCCCCTTTCAAAAAAGAGGCCAGAGCCTCTTAATAATAAAATCCGGTCGCTTCATCTGAATACTCTTTTAAACGTTCTTCATAATTGGCCATGATGTCATCTTTTAAAGCCAGAGTATAAGGAACATTTAAAGAATCAAGCAGTTTTTGGGTAAACAGAGGATTTAAGATCAGCAAAGGTCCGATGACATAAGTAGCCATGAAATTATGATCTTTGATCCCCTCTTTAGTTTCTTCTTTATTGAAACCGACACCTTTAAGAGTATTGAATAAAGGTTGGATACTTGGATCATCATAATAAGAAACAGTAAACTGGCTTTTAAAACCGACGATCTTGATATCTTCATAATTGCCAAGATAAAGCGAATTATATCTTTTCATCATCGCTCTTTGGGTATGGAAGGCAAAGATGCCTAAACCCTCGATCTTTTTATCTTCATCAATGATATATTTACCGAATACTTCTAGGGCATTGCCGGTAATCAAAAAATGCTGGCCGTTGGCGATAGCTTTTTTGATGGCTTCTTTATAATGTGACAGCTTTTCGATGATGAGCTCTTGAGCGCTTTCGGTCATCGTGCCCATATAGACAAGATCAACTTTTTCACTGATAAAACTTGGTTCATCGTTTAAAGAAGTACTAATGATCTTCAAGTCTTTGACACATTTAGCTAAATAGCGGATATTGGCCAATTCACCGTAAAGATTGGCATTTGCAGGATATAAAACTTCAATGATCATTATCTTGCTTCCTCCTTTATACGCTTGACGATCTTCTCTTTGACCTTTAAGGCTTCGTTTATCGAATCAGTGCCGTATAAGATATAGATCGCTGAACCCTTCTTCAATTTCAATAAAGACGGAGTATCGAGCTCATTGTGACAAGAAGAGATCTTGTCATCGTGAATATCGGCCATCTTGAAGCGTAAACGATAATCCTTTTCTCTGGGACCGGTAGCGATGATGTGTTTGATGTCATCTCTATTCAACAATTCAAAATCACAATCATAAAGCCAGCAGACATTTTCTGACCAGTGTTTGGAATCACTCAGATTATTCATCATCAGGATGATCTCTTTATCTTTAGGCAAAGTAGCGATATATTCAAAAACTCTTGAGCAGGCATAGGCATTGCGGTCTTTCGCCAATAGCATCACCACTTCGATATCATTGACGATTGTCTTGTTGAAGCGGGACTTAACGATATCGATGTTTTCAAGAAGTTTGGCGATCTCGCTTAAAGAATAGCCGAGTTCACAAAGGGTCGTCAGTAAGATCAGTTCATTATAGATATTAAAGATCGAATCGTTTAAAAGACGATAGTCGCTTTCACCCTTTAGACCTTTAAAGTGAACGAGTTTATTATCATAATCGACACTAGCGATCATATAGTCATACTTAGGAGCTTTAAAGCCGCAATGGCGACAATAGGCTTTGCCGATATTGGAATAGCGGACATATTCATAAGACAATTCATGATGACAGATCGGACATGATCTGATGTCATTGATGAGATTGCGGCTTTCCTTTTTGTCATTAGGCAACTCAGCGATGCCAAAATAGACCCGCTCATTATCTTTGGCTAAGCGGCAAGACAACAGATCATCAGCGTTTAAGATCAGTTTAGTCTTTTTGGGAAGATATTTTTCCAAAAGAGAAGCGATATATTCCGGATGGGCATTGCGCATGATCGAATCTCTTGAGAGATTGGTAATGATCATATAATCGAAAGTCATATAAGGAAAGATACGGGGTGCCGATCTTTCATCGACTTCAAAGACACCCATCTCATACTTTTCTTTATTGAAGATGCTTACCCCATGGATCAGAGCGGTAGCGATGCCGGTATTGATATTTGAACCAAGTGAATTATTTAATACATTGATCTTAGCAGCTTTTAAAGAATCATTTAAAAGATTGGATACTGTCGTTTTACCGTTTGTGCCACTGACAGCGATCATCTTTTCAGGTTTGGCAACATATCTGATAAAGCTCGGACAGATCTTTAAAGCGACGATGCCAGGGAAATTAGTACCGTTATGCCTAGTTATCTTTAAAGCTATCACAGCCAGTTTAGCCATCAATAAGGCGATCATAAAGCGGATCTTGTTCATAATGTTACCCCCTCATCAGCACGTTATATTATATATTTTATTAAAGGGTGTGTAAATATCATGAAAAGGATGGCATTAAAAATGAGAAGTGCTAAAATAGGGTTGTTTTAGAAAGAAGTGTATTTATGAATAAGGGGTTAATGATCGAGGGGAATATTTTTAAAGAACTTTTCTGGTTTGTCATACCATTGGTTTTAGGAAACATCTTTCAGCAATTATACAACGCTGCCGATTCAGCTATCGTCGGTCAATTCGTTTCCAAGGATGCTTTGGCAGCCGTCAGTTCAAGCGGACCGCTGATAAACCTTCTGATCAGCTTTTTTATGGGTCTTTCGGTCGGAGCTGGGGTGGTGGTCGCCCGCTACTATGGAGCCAAAGATCCTAAAAAGATGCATGAAGCGATCTATTCAGCCTATATCTTTGTCATCGTCGGCGGCATCATCATGACGATCGTAGGTGTTTTAGCCTCTCCCATCCTTTTAAAATGGATCGGAACTCCTGAAGCGGTCATGAAAGAATCTGTCGTTTATCTAAGGATCTATTTCTATGGAGTCATCGGGGTAATGGTCTATAATATGGGCTCAGGCATCCTGCGCTCTTTGGGCGATGCCAAAACACCGCTATACTTCCTGATCGCCTCTTCCTTAAGCAATGTCTTTTTGGATCTTTTATTTGTCGTCGTCTTTAAGATGGGCGTTGCCGGAGCTGCCTATGCCACTTTGCTGTGTCAGGTCGGCAGTGCTTTGCTTGTTGTCATCCTGATGTTTAAAGGAAATGAGATCTATCATTTAAGGATCGGGGAATTTGTCTTTTACCCCAGGGTCTTTAAAGAGATCATCAAAGTTGGTCTTCCAAGCGGTATCCAAAACGCCGTCGTTTCTTTTTCCAATCTGATCGTTCAGACCAACATCAACTCTTTCGGCAGCATCGCTATGGCCGGAGCCGGTTCTTATACCAAGATCGACGGTTTTGCGATCCTGCCGGTCCAGTCGATATCTTTGGCCATCACCACTTTCGTCGGCCAGAATTTAGGGGCCATGAAATACCAAAGGATCAAGACCGGTCTGAAAACAGCCCTCAAGATGGCGATCGTAACAGCCTTTGTCATCTCTTTGATATTGATCTTTGGCTCAAGCCAGATCTTAAGAATCTTCTCAAATGATGAAGAAGTCATTGCCTGCGGAGCTTTGATGGCTAGGATCGTCGCTCCGGCCTATATCCTTTTAGCTATCTCGCATACCGCCATCGGTTATCTTAGGGCGATGAACCGCTCATTTGTAGCGATGATCGTCACTTTGGTCTGCTGGTGCGGGGTGAGGATGCTTTGGATCTTAAGCATGACAAGGATCTATGATAGGATCGAAGTCGTCTTTATGGGCTGGCCGATCTCCTGGATACTTTCAGCTCTCATCTTTATCTTCCTTTTAGTTTATAATTTAAAGGGATTGCCTGATGCGGATTTTGAAGAAAAGGCCTAGATCATCTTGATGGTCCAGACCTTTTATTTTAGCTTAACAGTTTTAAGATAGCTTCAACATCTTCATTTGTGCCGCCATTTTCAAATTTATAAAGACAAGGTACACCATACATCATAGCGATCTTATCGCCAGCTGCACAATAATTCTCTTCACCATACATCATATCGCCGGATGCGATGACTCCTTTTAAGTGTTCACTATGCTCATTTAAGAATTCTTCCACTTCAGAGGGTACTTCGCCAAGTCCGTCCGTATAGGTGAAAAGGATATAATCTTCTTTCAGATCTTTTGCTTCATCGATATTTAAAGCTCTGACATTTAAACTGTTTACTAAACTTGCGACGTTTCCGCCTCTTGATGCATATACAACTAACATCTTATTTACCTCCTGTTAGTATTTACTAACACTTACAGCATAACTCAAATCGAATTGCCGGACAAGCGATATGATCTGTTATAATGAAGGTATGAAAAAAGGTGTAATGATGCAATATTTTGAGTGGTATCTCGATGATGATGCCACCCTTTGGAAAAAGGTAAAAGCTAACGCCAAAGAATTAAGTGAAGCCGGTTTCAGCGCTTTGTGGCTGCCGCCGGCCTATAAAGGTCAGGCTGGCATTCACGATGTCGGTTATGGTGTCTATGATCTTTATGATCTGGGAGAATTTGATCAGAAGGGTTCGATCCCTACTAAATACGGCACTAAAGACGAGTATCTCGCTGCGATCAAAGCATTGCATGAAGTCGGCATCGATGTCTATGCCGATATGGTCTTTAACCACAAGATGGGAGCTGACGGTCTTGAGATCGTCAAAGTCGTCGAAACCAATGCCGCTGACCGTGACGAAGATATCTCTAAACCTGAAGATATTGAAGCCTGGACTTATTTTGACTTCAAGGGCCGCCAGGGTAAATATTCTGACTTTAAATGGGATAAGAGCTGCTTCAGCGGCGTCGATTATGACAATCGTCAAAAAAAGACCGCCGTTTACCGCCTGACAGGTGGCGATTGGGATGAAAATGTCGATGATGAAAACGGCAACTATGACTATCTGATGGGAGCTGATCTTGATTTTGGCAACCCGGAAGTCGTAAGAGAACTATATACCTATGGCAAATGGTATTTGGATATGTGTAAAGTCGATGGTTTCCGTCTGGATGCCTTAAAACATATCGATGCCCGCTTCTTTAAAGGCTGGTTAAAGACATTAAGAGATTACAGCCATAAAGAACTCTTTACTGTCGGGGAATACTGGCATGGCGATATTAAAGTCTTGTTAGAGTATCTTGAAGAGAATGATCATTGTCTTTCGCTTTTTGATGTGCCTTTACACTATCAGTTCTATAAAGCCTGCAATGATAACGGCAATTTTGATATGGGCTCGCTTGGCCAGAATACCCTTGTCAAAAACTGTCCGCTCAATGCCGTTACCTTCGTTGAAAATCATGACACCCAAAAAGGTCAGGCTTTGGAAACGATCGTTACCGACTGGTTCAAACCTTTGGCCTATGCTTATATCCTGCTTAGAGAAGAAGGTTATCCCTGTGTTTTCTATGGCGATTATTACGGCATTAAAAAGTTCAATACCCGCAGTTTTAAAAAAGAGATCGATCTTTTGATCAAACTGCGTCATAAAAAGATGAACGGCAAACGTCATGATTACTTCGATCATTTCAATATCGTCGGCTGGACTTTTGAGGGTACAGATCTTCATGATGGCATGGCGGCGCTGATCAACGATGGACCGATGGGTGAAAAGATGATGTATGTCGGCAAAGACAAAAAGGGCCAGGTCTATCAAAACCTCTTTGGTGCTAAAGATGAAACAGTCATAGATGAAAACGGCAACGGTCTGTTCAAGGTTGATGGCGGCAACCTCAGCGTATATATAAATAAGGTTGACTGCCGGTCTTTTTGATTGACATTGAAGGGTTAATTGATTAATATTTATACGTTATAAAGGTGAGGTAAAAGAATTAAATGCGTTTAGGTATAGATATTGGATCAACAACTATCAAATGTGCTTTATTTGATGATAATGAAAAACTTATCTATAATTCTTATCAAAGACACAGTTCACAGATCAAAGAAAGATTAAGTGAACTCTTAAATATAATCCATACTGAATACAAAGTAAATGAAACTTATTTAGCCATTTCAGGCAGTGCCGGGATGGGAACGAGTGAAAGACTGGGCATCGAGTTCATTCAGGAAGTCTATGCCACAAGACATGCGGCCAATCATTTTTTAGATAAGCCTGACTGTATCATCGAGCTGGGCGGTGAAGATGCCAAGATCCTATTCCTTTCAAATGGTCTTGAAGTAAGGATGAACGGTACTTGTGCCGGCGGTACGGGAGCCTTCATCGATCAGATGGCCCAGCTTTTAAACATGGATGTCGAAGCCATGAATGAAGCAGCCAAAAATTATCAGAAACTCTACAACATCGCTTCCCGCTGCGGTGTTTTTGCCAAGTCGGACATTCAGCCCCTTATCAATCAGGGAGCCTTAAAAGAAGATCTGGCTGCCAGTATCTATTACTCTGTCGTCAATCAGACGGTTGGAGGTCTGGCGCAGGGGCGAAAGATCGACGGCAGGGTCGTTTATTTAGGCGGACCGCTCACCTTTAACAGCGAACTGCGCAAAGCTTTTGACAACACATTAAAATTAGAAGGCATCTGTCCTGAAAATTCTTTATATTATGTGGCAATGGGAACAGCTCTTTTGGCCAATGAAAAAGTCGCTCTTAAAGATCTTTTGGATAAACTCGATCATTTAAAAGCCTTTAAAAACTATTACAGTCTAAAACCGTTATTCAATAACGAAGCAGAATACGAAGAGTTTAAAAAACGCCATGCCGAAAATGCCGTCAAGATCCATGATAGCCAAAATATCAAAGGCGATGTCTATTTGGGTGTCGATGCCGGAAGCACTACTCTTAAGTTAGTCATCATCAATAAAGATAAAGAGATCCTCTATTCAAGCTATCGTTCCAACAAGGGCAATACCTTGGATCTTGTCAAAAATGAACTCATCTCTTTATATCAGAATAATCCTAAGATGCATATCGTTTCATCCTGTGTTACCGGTTATGGCGAAGAGCTTATCAAAAATGCCATGGGTCTTGATTATGGACTGGTCGAAACACAGGCACATTTAAAAGCGGCTTTGAAATTTATGCCGAATGTCGATTTTATCATCGATATCGGCGGTCAGGATATTAAATGTTTCAAGATCAAAAACGGCAACCTGGACAATCTTTTCTTAAATGAAGCCTGTTCCAGCGGCTGCGGAAGTTTCCTTCAGACTTTCGCTACTGCTTTGGGCTATGACATCGACAGTTTTGCCAAACTTGGTCTGTTTGCGAAAAATCCGGTCGATCTGGGTTCAAGGTGTACAGTCTTTATGAATTCTTCTGTCAAACAGGCTCAAAAAGACGGTGCTACCATTGAAGATATTTCAGCTGGTCTATCGATCAGCGTCATCAAAAACGCTTTATATAAAGTCATCAGGACTACTAACCTTGAAGAACTTGGCACTCACATCATCACTCAGGGCGGTACTTTTTTAAACGATGCCGTTTTAAGAGCTTTTGAGATTGAACTTGGCATTGATGTGACCCGCCCGAATATCTCAGGACTGATGGGAGCATATGGCAGTGCTTTATATGCCCTCGACAATGTGCCATCAGCCACTAAGATCGTATCTTTAAAAGATCTCTTAGAATTCAAAAATACAACTAAACAGGTCAACTGCGGTCTTTGCAATAACCATTGCCAGCTGACGATCAATGATTTTGGGGGCGGCAAACGTTATATCAGCGGTAACCGCTGCGACCGTCCGATCTTTAAAAGAAGCGATCATAAAGTCCTCAATATCTATGACTACAAACGCTCGCTTCTAGAAAGCTATAAACCAAAAGATTCTAAAAGAAATATCACTATCGGCTTGCCGATGGCACTCAATATGTATGAACTGTTGCCTTTCTGGTACACTTTCTTCAGTGAACTCGGTTTTAAAGTCGTAAACAGCGGCCGGTCCAGTCTTGATAAATATCATCATTCCCAAAACTCGATCCCCTCTGATACGGTCTGCTTCCCGGCTAAACTGACTCATGCCCACATCGATACCCTGATCGATGAAAAGATCCCTTATATCTTTTATCCTTGTTTAACTTATAACGTCAAAGAAAAAGATACCGACAATTCCTATAACTGTCCGGTAGTGGCCTATTATCCTGAAGTCATTGAAGCCAATCTTAAAAGATTGAAAGAAGAAAAGATCACTTTCATCTATGATCATTTCAGTTTGGCCAACCCTAAGACTTTGGGACCTAAACTTTATGAATGTTTAAAAAGATATTTTGCTGATCTGACTTTAAAAGAAGTCAAGGAAGCCGTTAAGAAAGCCTTTATAGAATACTACGCTTATTTAAAAAAGATCGAAGACTATGGTCAAAAGATCATCAAGGAAGCCAATGAACATAATGCCGAGATCATCGTCTTGTGCGGCCGTCCTTATCATATCGATCCGATCATCAATCACGGCATCGACCGTCTGATCGCCGGTTTTGGCATCTATGTCATCTCGGAGGATGCTTTGCATACTGACTATGATCACTCTAAACTGGAAGTCTTGAATCAATGGACATACCACTCCCGTCTATACAGCGCTGCACATTATATCAAAGACAAAAAGAATATGGATCTTGTGCAGCTGGTATCTTTTGGATGTGGAGTCGATGCGATAACGACTGATGAGATCAGAGCGATCTTAGAAGGTCATGACAAGATCTATACCCAGTTAAAGATCGATGAAATAACCAATTTAGGAGCGGTCAAGATCCGTTTGCGTTCACTTTTAGCCGCTTTAGGCAAGGAGAAAGACCATGAGTAATAAAGTCATCTTTGATAAAGAAATGGCTAAAGAATACACCATCCTCATTCCCATGATGTGTCCGATCCATTTCACCCTTTTAAAAAATGTTCTGATCAATTCCAAGTATCGGGTAGAACTTTTAGAAAATACCGGCCACAGTGTCGTTGAGGAAGGTTTAAAATATGTGCATAACGATACCTGCTATCCTGCCCTTTTAGTCATCGGCCAAATGATCGATGCTTTAAAAAGCGGCAAATACGATGTGCATAAGACCGCTCTTATCATCACCCAGACAGGCGGGGGCTGCCGGGCCAGCAACTATATCTACCTTTTGCGCAAAGCCTTAAAGAAAGCTGATTTGGACTTTGTGCCGGTCATCTCTTTGAATTTCTCAGGACTTGATTCGCAACCCGGTTTCAAGATAACTCTGAATATGTTAAGAAAGATGCTGGCAGCTCTTTTATATGGCGATCTTTTGATGGATCTATCAAACCAGACCAAAGCTTATGAAGTAAATGACGGCGAAGCGATGCGCTTAGTCGATGAGTGGATCAGTAAACTGTCTTCACTCTTTAAAGAAAATAAAGGCTATAAAGCCAAAGATCTTGAAAAGTACATGGTCATGATCACTAAAGACTTCGCCAAGATCAAGTTAAAGCGTATTCCTAAAGTAAAAGTCGGCATTGTCGGCGAGATCTATATCAAATACTCAAGTCTTGGCAACAACAACCTCGAAGACTTCTTGAAAAGTCAGGATGCTGAGGTCAGAGTACCCGGCATCATGGGCTTTATCCTTTATTCGATCTATAATACGATCGAAGATGAAAAACTTTACGGCATCAAAGGTCTAAAGACTAAACTCTTTAAGATCGCTTACCGCTATATGCTGAATAAAGAAAAGATGATGAATAGGATCATCAAAGAAAACTCGGACTTTATGGTATCAGAGGGTTTTGAAGCCCTTATTGAAAAAGCCGAGAAAGTTATCGGCCTTGGTACGAAGATGGGCGAAGGCTGGCTTTTGACCGGCGAGATCATGGAACTGGTCGATAGCGGCTTTAAAAACGTCATCTGCACCCAGCCTTTCGGCTGTCTGCCTAATCACATCGTCGGCAAAGGCATGGTCAGAAAGATCAAAGAATATGAAAACGACGCCAATATCGTAGCGATCGACTATGACCCCAGTGCCACAAGCGTCAATCAGGAAAACAGGATCAAACTGATGCTGGCGATTGGAAAAGAAAACTTAGAAAAGAAAGACTGAATTATATGAATCTGGCTGAATTAAAAATCGGTAAAACCGCCATCATCAAAAAGATCGCTTTTACTGAGATCAATCTTTATAAACACATCTTAGATATGGGTCTGACGGAAGGCGTGATCGTCGAGATCGTCAAGATAGCCCCTTTAGGCGATCCTTTGGAACTTAAAGTAAGAGGCTACTCTTTGACTTTGCGCAAAGACGATGCCAAAAACATCGAGATCGAAGAGATCGAAAGACCCAAAGAAAAGGCAAATATCATGGTGTCCAAAAGAAGCGAGCATCCTCTGAAAGGCGAAGACAGTCAAAAAAGACTGCCCCTTTTCAAAAAAGAAGATGAACACTTCTGCTTTGCTCTGGCTGGCAATCAGAATTCCGGCAAGACGACGCTTTTTAACGATCTGACCGGCTCCAACCAGCATGTCGGCAATTTCCCAGGCGTTACCGTAGATGCCAAAAGCGGCACGATCATCGATCATGACAATCTGGAAGTCATCGATCTGCCAGGCATCTATTCACTTTCGCCATATACCAATGAAGAGATCGTCACCAGAGAATTCATCCTCAAAAATGATCCTGATGCGATCATCAATATCATCGATGCCACCAATATCGAAAGAAACCTTTATCTGACTTTACAGCTCATTGAATTGCAAAGACCGATGGTCATCGCTTTGAATATGATGGATGAAGTCAAAGAGAATAACGGCAGTATCGACATCAATGGTCTAGAGGCCGCTTTGGGAGTGCCAGTCATTCCGATCTCGGCCATAAAAAGCGAAGGGATCAGTGAACTTATCGACCACTTGCTAAAGGTGGCGATGTATAACGAAAAACCTGACCGCATCGACTTTTGTCCCAATGACAATTCTTCTAAAGGAGCAGTCCACAGGGCCATTCACAGTATTGAACACATCATTGAAGATCATGCTTCAAATGCCCGCTTGCCCTTAAGATTTGCCGCTTCCAAGTTAGCGGAAAGAGATGAACTTATCAAAGATGCTTTGGAACTTGATGAAAATGAAGTCAATACCATCGATCACATCATCAAACAGATGGAAGATGAAAGCGGCTTGGAAGCCATGGCAGCGATCGCTGATATGCGTTTCAGTTTTATTGAATCTTTATGTAAAACGATGGTCAAAAAACCCAGCGAAAGTAAAGAAAGACTCCGCTCGATCAAGATCGATAAGATATTGACAGGGAAATATACCGCCATACCAGCCTTTATCCTCATCATGGCTTTGGTCTTCTATCTGACTTTCGGTCTGATCGGTGACAGTTTATCAGGTTATCTTGAAGTCTTTATTGAATATCTGGGCAATAATGTCAATGATCTTTTAATAGGTTTAAAGATCAATCCGGTCGTCATCTCTTTGATCATTGACGGTATCTTTGGCGGTATCGGCAGTGTTTTAAGTTTCTTGCCGATCATCGTTACCCTTTTCATTCTGCTTTCGATCTTAGAAGACAGCGGCTATATGGCCAGAGTTGCCTTTGTCATGGATAAGATCTTACGCAAGATCGGTCTTTCCGGACGCAGCTTCGTACCGATGCTTATCGGTTTTGGCTGTTCGGTACCTGCCATCATGTCGGCCCGCACTTTGCCATCAAAAAGGGACCGCCTGATGACGACCCTATTGGTGCCATTTATGTCCTGCAGTGCTAAACTGCCGATCTATGCCTTATTTACGGCCGTATTCTTTAAAGAACATCAAGTCTTGATCATGATCAGCCTTTATCTTTTGGGCATCATCACCGCCGTCATCTTTGCCCTTATCTTAAAGAATACCTATTTCAAAGGTGAGCCGGTCCCGTTTGTCATGGAACTTCCCAATTACCGGATGCCGGGCCTTAAAAGCGTTTATCTTTTAGTAAAAGAAAAAGCTCTCGATTTTATTCAAAGAGCTTTCACAATCATCTTTGTCGCTTCGATCATTATCTGGTTCTTGCAAAGCTTTGACTGGCATTTAAACTATATCAGCGATTCTGCCGATTCGATCTTGGCTATGCTAGGAAGTTTGATCGCCCCGCTTTTTGAACCGCTGGGCTTGGCTGACTGGCGGATCTCGACTTCGCTCATTACCGGTTTCAGCGCCAAGGAAAGCGTTGTCAGCACGCTCAGTATCCTAGTGGGCGGCAACAGTGATAATATCGCTGCCCTTTTCACTCCGATCAGCGCCTATGTCTTTTTGATCTTTACTTTGCTTTATACGCCTTGTGTGGCAACGATCGCCACCGTCAAAAAGGAATTGGGTGCCAAATTTGCCATCGTGGTCGTCATCTTGCAATGTGTAATCGCCTGGCTTATCGCCTTTATCGGCAATATCTTATTGAATATCTTACTTTAAAATGGACCCTAAAAAGTCCATTTTTTAAATTCTGCCAACGTGAGATATGAATCGATAGCCCCGTTTTTAAGACAAGAAGAAGCAGCGTAGCGGTTGGCAAATTTTAAAGCCAGATAATCAGCAGTCCTTGAATCATCATCAAGCCTGCTTAAAAAGGCTGCCATAAAGGCATCTCCTGCCCCGGTAGTATCAATAGCTTTCAGATCAAGACCGTCAGAATAGACATAACCGAGATCAGGATAATACAATCTCGCTCCTTCTTTGCCCATTGTATAAACGATCTTCTTGATCCCGCAGTTAAAAAGATACTTTAAGTTATCTTCGATACGCTCATAAGGAGCCAGATAAACAAGTTCTTCATCCGAGATCTTCAAAATATCCGCATAACCCAAAAACTCTCTGACGATCGCTATCAGTTCTCTTTTAGACGAGAAAAGATTAAATCTTAAATTCGGATCAAATGTCACAAGTAAACCCTCAGCCTTCGCTTTCTTTAAGAGAAGATGATGAAAAGCACGGCTGCTTTCGCTTTTTAAAGCCACACTGCCAAAATGGACAAGTCCCACATCTTTTAAGATGGCTTCATCAAAATCCTTTTCCGATACACTCAGATCAGCAGCGCTCTTGCGATAGAAATCAAAATGTCTTTGACCATCTTCATCAAGACTGACGAAAGCCAAAGATGTATCATAATTCTGATCACATTTAATAAAGGAAGTATCGACATGACATTCATTTAAAGTCTTTAAGATCGATCTTGCAAAGGTGTCATTGCCAAGCTTTGTAAAAAACCGGGCCTTTTGCTCGAGCTTCCCCAGCGCAGCCGCAACATTGCAAGGTGCTCCGCCAACTTTAGGATAAAAGGCTTCATCTTTTTGAATAAGATCGATCAAAGCTTCCCCAACACAAAGTATTACATCTTTCACAATCCTATTATATACTATAATTCGGTTTCCCCGAATTTCCGCAAAACTTTTTATGCCAAAAAACCGAATTTCCGCATTTCAAACATAGAGATCATAATAAAACTCCCTTTAAAAGGGAGCTGTTTAAACTTTATATAGATCTCTTTTCACTGATAGATCTGCTTTATAATCATTTATGATAAGTTTCATTGTTCAGTATCTTAAAAGAACGATAGATCTGTTCTAAAATGATCAGTCTTGTCATCTGATGAAGAAAGGTCAGTTTAGATAGTTTAAGCTTATAGTTGGCTCTTTTTAAAACATTTTCATCTATACCCAAAGAACCGCCGATAATAAAGGCAATATTGGGATAACTTACAAAAAGGCTGTCTAATTTGCTTGCCAGTTTTAAAGAATCGATCTCTTCTCCTTTTAGATCCAATGCAATGACATAATCATTGTCTTTGATCTCTTTGAGGATCCTCTCGCCTTCTTTAGCGATGATATGTTCTTTAGAATCGTTGGCACTGATCGCTTCATCTTTTACTTCGATGATATTTATCTTATGATAACGGCTGATCTTTTTAAGATAATCGTCTATCAAAACGGAAAGATTCTTGTCTTTGATCTTGCCGACAGCGATGATCTTAATCATTGACATTTACCAATAGTTCCAAAGCTGAGCCATCTCTTTGAATAGTGATGACGATATTGCCGGTACTGTTGTATAAGGCTTCTAAATAACGGTTTTGATCGATGATATTGACACCGCCGATATTTGTGATGAGATCACCCTTAAGAAGTCCGATCTTTTCACCTATACTGTCAGACAAGACCTCATCGACATAGATGCCGCTTACTGTCTGAAGATCAAAACCTAAAGCCAGCTTTTGATAGTTAGTCATTTCTGCCAAAGGATAAGCTTTGATACCAAGATCCAAATAGGAAGCAGCATTAGAAATGATGATGTCATTGACGATAAGCCGCAGTTCATTGACGCTGATCGCTAAAGCCAGTCCGTCAGCACTCATCGTATTAAGGCCGACTAGCTCGCCGCTCATATTGATCAAAGCCCCGCCGCTCATGCCTTCTTTAAGGTTTGCATCACTTTGGATCATCGCTTGATAGTAATGGCCGCTGGCATCGTTTACTTCGACTTGATGATTATTAGAAGATATGATGCCTAAAGAGATCGTTTTAGCAAATTCATCATCGCTAATACCGATCGCTAAAACAAATTCCCCCGCATCTAACAGCGAAGCATCACCATAAGCGATCGCTTCAATAGTATATTCCGGGGTAAAGTGCAAGATGGCCACATCTTTTTTGACATCATAGCCGACAAGTTCAGCTTTATAGATTGCAAAATCATCAAGGATGACTTCGATGTTGGAAGCTCCCTCGATCACATGGTAATTAGTGGCGATATAAACATTCTTCTCATCAGTGACAACGATCACGCCACTGCCGAAGCCTTTTTCCGTATTGACTTTTACGATCATGCTTTGCACATCGGCTGCTGCAATCGTCAGATCCGTCGAAAAACCGTCAACCGTCGTTTCATTGATATTATAGCTGGGATCATCATCTTTTTGAGCGATCTTAAAAGTCAAAATCAGATTCCAGACTAATAAGATGGCTAATACTAATAAAACTATCTTTTTCATATCTCACCTAATAGATCGAAGCACAGTTCATGTAGGAACAAGGATTTACTCTCGTGCCGCCGACATAGATCTCAAAGTGCAAGTGGGCAGCTGTCGTTCGGCCGGTATTGCCGACATCGCCGACGTATTCACCCTTGACGATCGTCTGACCGACGACAAGCGGCGAGCGGGAGCGCATGTGGCCATAAAGAGTCTGGAAGCCGTTATTATGATCGATCCTGACATAATAGCCCCAGCCTCCGGCATCATAGCCGTTAACTACTACTGTGCCGTTATCAGCAGCATAGATGCGGTCATAGACGTTGTAGCGGTTATTGATGTCGATGCCACGATGTCCGGCATAGCAGCCCCAGCTGCAGGTCATGATCGGATTGTTTACCGGCCAGATGAAACTGCCGGTACCGACATTCGGTCTTTGGCGTGTGCCGACTTTGATGATACCCTGGACAGGCTGCTCGATGATCGAAGAAGATATTGCTTCACCGCCAGCCAAGACACCATTTACCCATGTTTCTTCATAAAGAGTATATTGCGAGCCGTTTTCTTCCTCCTGAACGACTTCGGATACATTGGTATAAAGAGTATTGTCTTCAATATAAAGCGGTGATTCCGGATAGACCACTTCTTCACGCAAACTTTCCATCGTCACGATAACAGTGATCGGCGATGTAAAATAGGTTACATTTAATTTCATGCCGACTTCCAAGACCTGATCGGTCGAATGGATCACGCCCGGATTGATCAGCATGATCTGGGTCGGCGTGATGTTTTCATTGAAGAAACCGACGCCTTGCAAAGTATCGCCCTCTTGGACGGTATAATATTTTCTTTCTTCATTATCGCCATAACAAAGATATTCAAGTACTTCATCTTCTTCAGTCATGATCCTGTCAACATCGGCTACGCCTTTAGTCGCTGTAATATCTTCTCTGACTCTAAAACCGACAGCTTGTGAACCCACTCTGTCCAAGGTATCATTGCTTTCACCGTTTTCTAACTTTTTCAGATCTTCTTCAGAGATGAAGTTTGTCAAAAAGCGGTCCCGGGCATTTTCAAAATCGCTCAGATCCCATACGGCTATTGAAGCATAGATACCTTCATCAGTCGAGAAATTGATGATATTGGTATTGATGCCAAAACCTTTATTATCCTTTAAATAATCAACGATCTTATCATCGACATTTTCTAAGACATAATAGCCAAGTTCTTCGCTGACATAATAATCTTCCCCGAAAGTAAGCTTCGCATCAGGAAAAATTTCTTCATAATCCGCATGATAGATCTCAGCGATCTTATCTTCGATATAATCCATATCAGAGATCATGCCGACAAGTTGTCCGCTGTGATAAAGTTTATAGTAAGTATGCGGATCTTTGCTGTATTCTAAAGTTTCCTGTTTGACAAGCGAATCACTTGTTGATCCTTTGACTGTAAACAAAGCATTATCATCAAAATAATTAAGGCCAAAGACGATCAAAATACTGAAAATGGCACAGACAAACAATGTGATCAATATTCTGGTATTTTTCATCTACTCTCCTTTTTTCATGCCGTAAAAAGCATTTATCTCTTTTTCAAACAATAACTTCACAAGACCGGTCGGTCCGTTACGGTGTTTAGCCAAGTTTAATTCTACTTCTTCGATCGGTTTAGGTTTCTCATCTTCTTTGCGGTGATAGTAATCATCACGATATAAAAACATGACCAGATCGGCATCCTGCTCGATCGATCCCGATTCTCTCAAGTCTGACAACATCGGTCTTTTATCTTCTCTTTTTTCCACGCTTCTTGATAACTGGGAAAGAGCGATGACTGGAGCATCAAGTTCCCTCGCTAAAGCTTTTAAACGTCTTGAGATCTCTGATACTTCCTGCTGTCTGGATTCAAAACGGGCACTGCCCTGGATGAGCTGGATATAATCGACGATCACTAAAGCCAATCCTTGTGTATTCTTTAAAGTCCGGCATTTGGCGAACATCTCAGCAATCTTGACACCTGGCGTATCATCGATATAAAACTTCTGCCTTCTAAGTTCAGCGATACTTTCATTGACTTTAGACCAGTCATCATTATTCAGCTTGCCGCTTTTGATCTTCTGCAAAGATACATGCGACTTGGCACCTAACATTCTTGTCGCCAGCTGATCGCTTGGCATCTCCAAAGAAAAGATAGCGATCGCCCCAGAAGCAACACTGGCGGCACTTAAAGCCAGATTCAAGGCAAAGGCTGTCTTGCCCACAGAGGGACGGGCGGCCAGAATAATGAGATCGCCTCTTTGAAAACCGCCGGTCAGATTGTCTAAATCACCAAAAAGACTCTTGATGCCGGTAATAGCGCTGCCCTGGTTATAGATCTTTTGGATCTTGGCCAAGGTTTCATCAAATACTTCAGCGCTCTTTTTAAAATCGGACATCGCCCGGCTTCTGGTGATGTCTAAGATCTTGCTTTCGGCATCATCTAAAAGCTCGGCTACCTCATATTTACTCTCATAAGTGTCATCGATGATCTTTTCAGCCGCTTCGATCAAACGGCGCGAATATGCTTTATCCTTGATGATCCTTATATAATCTTTAGTATTGACATTATCAACCGTCATATCGATAAGATGCATGATAAATGACATCCCGCCGATACTTTCCAAATTGCCGAAATCCTTTAAAGCTGTAACCAAAGATACCGAATCGATAGCCATCTTCTTATCATACATATTGTACATGATACGATAGATCTGACGATGTTTATCCAAATAGAAATCATCGCTTAAAACACCAGCTTCTACACACTGGCGCATCGCATCATCAAACTGAATAATATTTCCTAATAAAGCTTCTTCAACTTCCAAGGAACGAGGCATCTCTTTTGGCATTGTTTACTCCTTTAAAAGCACTTTAATATTGGCGATTACTCCCTTATACAACTCAATTTTAACATTATTGTAACCAAGGGTCGTGAGCGGTTTTTGATCAATGATCTTTCTTTTATCGATCACGATACCCTGCTTTTTTAATTCTTCCTGTAAATGTTTGGTAGAGATCGAATTAAAGACCTTGCCGTTTTTAACATTTACCTTAAAAGTAAAAGTCATCTCTGCCAGTTTTTCTTTTAAAGCCTCTGCTTCTTCTTTAAGCTTGGCTTCAGCTTCTTTTTTCTTCTGATTTTGATCTTCCAGGATCTTCATTGAAGTTTCGCTGGCAGCGACAGCCAGCTTTCTCGCAATCAGAAAATTACGGGCATAACCATCAGCTACTTCTTTTATTTCCCCTTTTTTTCCGACTTTTTTAACATCTTCCAGCAATATTACTCTCATTCTTCTTTTTCTCCTTTAAGATATTCTTCCAAGATCTTCAAAAGCATGACTTTCAATTCTTTGACATCATACTCCTTGGTCTGCAAACCGGCTTGCGTCATGTGACCGCCGCCGTTCATCTTTTCCATGATCATCTGGACATTGAAACCGCCTTTAGAGCGGGCGCTGATCGCTACTTCATCCTTGGCGATATGAGCGATGACAAAGACGGCTTTCACGCCTCTTGTCTTAAGCATACTGTTGCCTGATTGAGCGATGAGCGTACGGTCAAAGATACCGTCTTCCAAAGCCGAGATCATGATGCCTTCTTTATAAAGGACACTGTTATTGATAATGATCGAACGCTTGATGAGATTATCATAAGGTTCTTCATTGAATTCTTCAACTAAACTTGGATCAGCTCCCCAATAGCGAAGCTGGCCGGCCACTTCAAAGGTTCTCACGCCGGTGCGGACTTTAAAGCCGCCGGTATCGATGAGGATGCCCATATACATGATGTTGGCCTCGCTTTGAATTAACTGGCCACGTTTTAGGATGTAAGGCACAAATTCCATGACTAACTCGCTGGCTGAAGAAGCTCCGGCTTCAATATAAGCTAAGATCGCCTTGACATCCAGATCAGCCTTGCGGCGATGATGATCAACGATCACGACTTTTTTAGCGATCTTTAAAAGTTCGCTGCCGTTTGATTGGGAAGCACTGTGATGATCGACCATGATCACTAAAGTATTGTCATCATAGTGATTGATCGCTTCGTTGACCGTCACAAAACGATGTCTGGCCGCCAGTTCTTCTTCATACATATCCATCACGTTTTTGATGGTAGGCTCAATACCGCCGGTCTTAGTGATGATATAAGTTTCTTTCTTAAAGTTTTGAGCGATCAAAGACATTCCTAAAGCCGCTCCCACACAATCGGCATCCATATCCAAATGGCCGCAGATGATCACACTTGAAGAACGGACGATCAGATCTTTGATACTGTTGGCAATGACCCGCACCCGGACTTTAGACGACTTTTCTCTGGCTTCGCTGGAACCGCCGAAATAAACCGGTTCCTCATTGACCTTGCGGATCACCACCTGATCGCCGCCTCTTGTTTGAGCCAAGTCCAAAAGATTGGCCGCCATCTCATCAAGTTCTTTATAATCATCACTGCCTCTGGCAAAAGCCATCGACAAAGTGATCGGCATATCCAACCGCTTGGCTTCTTTTCTGACCGTATTCAAGATACTGAAACGATCAGCGGCCAGCTTTTCATAAGTCCTTTCATTAAGCATCAGAAATAAGCGGTTATTTCTTAAAGTCTTGAAAGTGATCTCATGTTTTCTTAAATATTCATAAACCAGAACTTTGATCTCGCTGTTGATGATGGTGACATCTTCTTCGATCTCGGAGAGTTCTTCATAATTGTCAAAATTAACTAAACCAAGCACAAGTGCTTCATCTTCATAACGCTTTTTAAGATCATATTCCAAAGTAATATCTTTGAAGATGAGTACCGAACCGGTATCTTTTTTCGTTACTTCATACTTGCAGTCTTTAATGACCACTTCACTCTTATCGACATTGCCCTTGACAACATCTTGCAGATCAGGCAGCCAGTTCAAGACCTTTTCGCCTAAAGCAGTGATGCTTCGATCATAGAACAGCTTAGACATATAAGTGATGACATAGTCTTCACTGTAAACGATGATACCGACATCAGCGATGTCCATGGCATCGGTAATGCTGTCTTTCAGATTTTCATTGATATATTCTTCTTTGCCCTTTTGCCACTTGTTCAGATAGTAAGCATAGATAAAGATCAGACCCAGCATTAAAACATAGACCAAAGCAGCAATCAGACTGTTGACCTTCAAAACGAAATGTACAAGCAGCAATAAGACAGCGATGATCACTAATGTTATGGATATGCCGATTCTAAGTTTAGTTTCTTTTTTCAAGTTTTATCTCCTGTTTAAAGTATTCTTCAAGGGTCCGGTAATATATAGAAAACCGGTAATGATAAGTATCAAAAGTGAATAAGGGAACAGCAAGACGATGATAAGGATCAGATATAAACTGAAATTCATGCGGTAACTGTTGCCTAAAGATACAAAATAGGTATAGCCGCTAAAGATCAAAACGACAGCTGCCAGAAGACCCAGACAGCTAACTACATAATAAATTATATCATTTATTTCTCTGCTGTTTACAAAGATGAATCCAAAAACCAGAAACATCGCTATGTAACCATGAAGCGGTCTTAAAACGATAGCCTTTTCTTTAGGCAATATTGAAATGTGAAAACGTTTAAAGATGATCTTGGCTAAAAGGTGCAAAAGCAGACCTTCTAAAAAGCCGGTCAGAGCCAAAGAGATGCTTAAAGATACTTTGATGAGATTTTCAAAACTCATCGCATCAAAGACAAAGCCCATCTCTTTAAACATCTCGCTTAAAGAAGTGCTGAGGTCGCTGATCGTATCGATGCCTAAAAGCGGCATGATCAATAAAGTGATAATGAATTCACCGATGATATAGATGACGCTGGTCATAGCAACTGCTTCTTTGGCGCCAAACCGTTTGGCAACAGCAAAACCATAGGCAAAAGCCGCCAGTATGGCTAAAGGAGTATAGATCAGGATATAAGAGCCGCCAAATAAAAAGCCCATGATCAATGCCCCGAAACTGACGACAAGTCCCATTTTATAACCGTAAAGGACGATCTCGATCAGAATGATTAGCGCACTTACGGTATGAGCGATCGGATCAAAAAAGAAAGCAAACGCCCTGTTTAGTAAAAACAATGCCCCGATAAGCGCTAAAAGCATAGCACTGGTCGTGATCGTTTTAGTATTTCTCATAATACAAAGAAAGCCTCTTTAAAAGAGGCTCATGATTAGTCAGCAACGTAAGGCAATAAAGCCATCTGGCGTGCTCTTTTAATGGCAGTAGCCAGCATTCTTTGGTATTTAGCGCTGGTACCGGTCACTCTTCTAGGAGTGATCTTGCCATTAGGCGAGATGAATTTCTTTAATAATTCAACATCTTTATAATCGATATAAGTTATTTTATTCTTCGTGAAATAACAAACTTTTCTAAAGCCGATTCTTTGTTTCTTGAAAGCCATAATTTCCTCCTGTTAATCAATAAAACGGTAAATCATCGCTTGATACATCAAGAGATGGTGTACTTGAAAAATCTTCATCACTGCTGTAATCAGCAGCGCTGTAATCAGTCTGCGGCGCATCATGCATAACGTTAGAAGCAGCATAAGCACTCTCGCTTCTGTTTGCTGATGAGATGATCCGCACGCTTTCGCAAGTTACTTCCGTAACATAGACCCGGCCGTTTTGACCTTCATAATTACGGGTAGTGATATGTCCGTCAACGGCTACTACCGAACCTTTTCTGGCATACTGACCTAAGAAATCAGCTGACTGGCGCCAAGCCACACACTGAATGAAATCAGCGCTTGGGCCATTATTATCACGACCCTGATAACGGCGATCGCAAGCCAGAGTGAAAGTGGTAGTTGAAGCACCGGACGGAATCTTGCGTACTTCAATATCTTTAGTAAGACGACCTACTAATACGACTCGGTTGATCATAAACTATTTACCGTGTTTTTCGTCAGTTGAAATAGTCATCATACGGACGATGTTGTTGTTGATGCGCATTAAACGAGTAAACTCATTCAAGCCTTCTACATCGACAGTATAAGTCAAGACAACATAATAACCTTTAGTCATGTCATCGATGCGGTAAGCAAAATCTCTCATGCCCCATTCATCTACTTTGTCGATCTTACCGCCATGAGCAGTAATGATGCCGTGCATAGATTCCATAAGTTCTTTACGGGCAGCTTCTTCCAAAGATGACTTAACAATATACATTGTTTCGTACTGTTTCATTTTTTACCTCCTTTTGGACATTTGGTCTTATTTCCATAAATAAGACAAGGAATATTTCTATTCGCTTTAGTATGATAGCACAAGGGAATAATATATGCAAGCATATCGTGCTCTAATATAAATGCATAGCAATATAAGTTTATAAAACGATCAGCAGCACTTTAAAAAAGCAGAGGATCCGATCATCCCCTGCTAATTTTTTAGTGTTTTTCTTTTAAAATATCTCTGATCTCAGTCAATAAGACGACATCAGCACTTGGAGCTGGCGCTGGTGCTTCAGCTTCTTTTTTCTTGGTGAACTTGTTGATAGCCTTAACAAGCAAGAACACACAGAAAGCCACGATCACAAAACTGATCACAGCATTTAAGAAATTGCCGACCATGATCTTGGCATCGCCGCCTAAATTGATGGCGATAGCTGAAAAATCAATACCGCCAGTCAGTTTTCCAATTATCGGTGTAAAGACATCAGTAACTAAACTGTTGACGATCGAAGTGAAAGCACCGCCGATAATAACACCGACAGCCATATCAAGGACATTTCCTCTGATGGCAAAAGCTTTAAATTCTTCAATAAATTTCTTCATTTAACTCATCCTTTCCAATTCATAAATGCACCATGTAAATATAGATAAGGTACGATCAAGGTAACTGCGTGAATCACGATCTGGATCATATCCTGATCATGAATAAAGAATTCCACCAGGTTGCCAAAAAACAAGATCACACCTAATACAAGTGTCAAAACTGATTTCTTATTAGCTTTGATGATACCGATAAGACCGGCTAAAGCCTCAAAAATATGAATACCATAAACGACGATGATCGACAACAAGACATTGGCAGCTATATCATCATTTACCACTGAACTCATATCAGCACTTCCAACTATAAACCAAGTGATGATCAATGTACCAACACCGATGATCAACTCTAAAATGCCTGCTATTTTTAATAATTTACTTCCTTTAAGAATATTCTCCTCCTTAACAAGCCTTTCTATCCTATCATAATTCAAATAAAATAAAAGCCCTTATCGTCTAAGAGCTTTAAGGTTGATCTTCTCTTCCTTTTTAAGATACATGACAAAGGATATCATAAGCGGAAAGCCGAATAGACCGATCACTCCGAAAAAATGTACCCCCACCAGCATCGAAGCCAAAGTCAAGACCGGGTGCAGTCCTAAATTGCCGCCGACAATCTTTGGTTCAATGATATTGCGGATGACTGTTACGATGACATAGATGATCGCCAGCTCAATACCTAAAGTAATATTGCCGTTTAATAGAGTGATCAAAGCCCAAGGGATCATGATGCCGCCTGTACCAAAGACCGGCAGAATATCAAAGATAGCGATCGATAAGGCGATCCAGATAAAACCGTCAAGACCGATGATGAAAAACCCAAGCGAGAGTTCTACAAAAGTTATACACATGATCATGGCATACGATTTGATGATCACTACCACTTTATTTTTCATAAAGGAAGTCAAGCTGTCCATAAAATCTTTCATCTTAGCGTTCATGTGTTTATAGGCAAAGCTGGTGACCTTGTCATAATCAACCACAAAGAAGAAAGAAGAGATGATGCATAAAACGATCGACACAAAAGTGGCTGGGACAGCGGTAACTACACCCGTCGCAAAAGAAATAGCGATCGACGACAAAGAAGAAACGACATCATCAAAAGCACTATCTAAACTGTTGATTATCGCTAAGATACCGCTTCTGATCTCTTCAGGAAGATTAGCGATCATATCCGTAACACTTAAACTGATGCCATCCAAGAAAGGACGAATATCATTTTGAATAAATGCTGGCAAACCTCTAAAAAAGTCATTAGCAAAACTGATCAGGCCCAAAGCAGCCAAAACGATGAGCGTACCGATCACCAGATAAAACAAGATCAAAACGATCATCCCTAAAAGATTCTCGTTTATATTAGTTCTCCTATGAAGCATCATCGTCGGTTTTCTTATAAGCCAAGCTATAATAAAAGCGATGATAAAAGGTACCAGGATCGGCAAGAGATACTTAAAAGCGACAAAGATCGCTGCTAAGATGATTCCGTAATACAAAATATTGATAATAAATTCTTTCTTTTTAGTTATGTCCATAAGAATATTGTATATTTAATTGACCCGCTTCGCAATAACATATTTACCCATATTTTCTTAACATTTTCTAAAAAACGACTCCATCTAAAATTAAGGTTTTATCTTGTCTTTAAATACAAACATACAGGCGAATGAAGCTTTACATCTTTTTATGATCAACTAGATTTCATATAGACCTAAAATATTATTGTGCACTCTTTTTTTGTGCACTTTTCTTTAAAACAATAAACGATACTTCGCTTATGATATTCTAAACATTTGAATCTTGTCATTAAAAATAAAACCTCTGATTTGAAACTTCGCTTTGTGCATCCATGACATTATTTAATGACGGTTACAGATTGTGCTTAAATTATATTTTCTTGTATTTTTTTCCTTTTGTATAGCCGTTATCAATGATTTTGCCTTCGTTCAAAAGATCTTTCATCAGTACTTGGATTCTTCTTTTTTTAAGCTTTAAAAGATTGATAAAATCAATAGCCTGATACCATACATCCTCTTCCATAAACGACAAGATCATTTCATATTGATCAAGAGTATTTTTGCGCACTCTTTTTTTGTGCACTTTTTCTTTAATGTTTCGCTTTAAAAACTTCATGATCAAAATAGTACGATCAGGATCAAATTCTTCCTTGATGATTGGTTCAACCCATCCTTGATCCTTCCAAACGCTAAATAGTTCAGGAACACCGCCGCTGGCTTTCTTCACTTCTCTGCGATTATCTTCCCGATATGAATCGAAAAGAGATATTTCAAATAATTTATCCACACCCATTATCCTTTCGTTTTTTGTTGCAATATAATATATGCAATAAACTGACGAAATCTTGATTTTTAGGTATTTTTTATCAGCGATGCAATCATAAAGTCATTTAAAAAAGCGAAGCTTCTCTTTAAAACTTCGCTTTATATATCATGATCTTGCTTAAAATCAGTTATCGTTACTTCTTGACATCAAAGATAAGATCCTGATGAAAAGGTTGATAAAGTCTAAGTAAAGTTCAAATGCACCATAGATCGAGATCTTGGCACTCAATTCATAATCATTTAGGCCGCTTAAATAGATCCTTCTTAGATTTTGCATATCATAAGCGATCAGCCCTAAGAAGATGATGATGCCAAGATAATTGATTCCCAGATATAGACCTTCTGATCTGAAGAACAGATTATTTAATAAAGTTGTTACAAGGATGGCGATTAGTCCGGCAAAAAGATACGGAGCAAACTTGGTAAGATCCATCTTAGTGGTATGACCGATGATAGCCATGCAGGCAAAGACGACAGCTGTCGAACAAAAAGCGATCGCTAAAGTCGGGCCGTCATAGACCATCGGCAGGATCGAGAAAGTGATTCCTGTGAGCACTGAATAAGCCACGAAGCAAAGTCTGGCCGTGCTGACTGACATCTTGAAAAGTCGAGCACCAAAATAACCGCTCACGACTAACTGTAAAACAGCTACTACTAAGAATACGCCAAAACTCAAAGCCAGTCCTGGCATAAAATAAGCGATAAAGAAAGCAGTCAGAGCCGATATGACAAGACCGATCGTCATCGTAGTAAATGTCTTGGTCAAGAATTGATTAAAGGTTTCAGTTACATTTTGATAAGCAGTTTCATTATAGTTGTTCATTTTAAAACCTCCTTCTTATCAGTAATGATTATAGCACACTGTCGTCGATCTCATTCAATTTTGCTTCCATCTTGGCAGCGATCTTGTCTAATGTTCCTTTTTCAAACGGTGAATTGAGATGTGAAGCTTCAACAAGCTTTAAGAAACTCTTAGTTCCGCCCAGCTTGCAAAGTTCGATATAATCATTCCAGGTATTTTCGTCCTTGTCCAAAGTTCTGGCAAAGAATTCCAAAGCACATACCTGAGCCAAAGTATAATCGATATAATAGAACGGCGATGAGAAAATATGGCCCTGACGGTAATAGAAACCACCATCTTCCAAAAGCGGGAAGCCTTCATAATCTCTTTCCGGTATATACATCTTTTCAAGTCTTCGGAACGTTTCACGGCGTTCTTTTTTACTCATGTCTGGATGGGCATAGACTTCATGCTGGAAATGATCGACCAAGACCCCGTAAGGCAAGAAAGTGAGGGCATCGGCAATATGCGAATAGATATATTTTTGGGTATCCTCTTTGAAGAAAGATTCCATCCAGGGGTGAGCGAAGAATTCCATCGACATTGAATGGATCTCGCAGGATTCCATGGTCGGGAATGCACACTCCGGTGCCAGATCCTTATTATATTTAGAGGTCATGTATGACTGGAAAGCGTGTCCGGCTTCATGCGTCAAAACATCGACATCACCCGATGTGCCATTGAAGTTGGCAAAGATGAACGGAACTTTATAATCGTAAATGTCTGTGCAATAACCGCCCATATCTTTATTCGGTTTGGTTTCAAGATCGAAAAGTTCCATCTCGCACATCATGTCAAAGAACTCGCCGGTTTCTTTAGACATCTCGTGATACATCTTATTGGCAGCCTTAACAAGATCGTCTTTATTGCCCTTAGGTTTAGGATTGCCGCTATCAAATTTATAATTGATATCATAATAGCGCAGTTTATCCAGACCTAAACGTTTTCTTTGACGATCATAGATCTTGGAAGCCAAAGGCGTGATCTTGTTTAAGATCTCCTGACGATAGCCTTCAACCATCTTTTGATCATAGTCCAGGCGGTTCATTCTGAGATAACCAAGCGGGATATAGTTTTCAAAGCCCAGTTTTTTAGCCATCTTATCTCTGACTTTGACTAACTTGTCATAGATATCATCAAACTTGTCAACATTCTCTTCATAGAAGCGATAAGCCGCTTCACTGGCTCTTTTTCGGACATCACGGTCATTGGCCAAAGTCTTTGAAGAGATCGAAGCTAAATTATAAACCTCACCCTCAAACTCGATCTTGGCTGAAGCTTTCAGTTTGGAATACTCGCTGCATAATTTATTCTCTGTCTGCAGGTCTTCGATGATGCTTTCATCAAAACACTTATAAGCATTCTCTTTCAACTTGAAGAAAGTATCAGGAATATCGAGTTCTTCCTTAAACGGACAATCGATACAGATCTTGGCGAACTCGTTTTCATACACTTCGATCAAAGGAGCTGTTTCATCCCAGTATTCCTGCTCTTTTGCATAGAATTCATCTTTGGTGTTGATCGTATAACGAATATTGCACAAAGTCATCATCGTCGTGATGTGGCCACGATAATTAGAGATCTCATCAAACACCTTCTTGAAGCTTTGCGGATCTTTGCACTCTTTCAAACGGGCATTGAGTTTGCCGTAATCTTCTTTGATCTTTTCGATCGGTAATCTTTCATACTTAAAATCTTTAAATTTCATCTTTTTCCCTTTCTTTATCAGGTCTTTTGTGACCTCTTTAGCGATATATAGACCAAGCGATCCTACCGCAAAGATAACTGAACCCAGCGGGTATCTTTCTTTATGGGTATGACCCTCTTGGATGATCGTCTTTTGGATCGGCGGCTCATCAATATATACTACCTCTATTTTACGACGATATGCCTCTTTTTTGACAAGATTTCGCAAAGCTTTGGCTAAAGGATCATTTCTGGTCTTATCCAAAGTCGTTCTTTTGATATTGTCAAAGTCGATCCGTTTGGCACTGCCAAGACTTGTGATGATCCTGATGCCCTGAGCATGGCACTTTTTGATAAGGGCAAATTTAGAAGCCAGGACATCGATACAATCTATGACATAATCATGATCGGCTGTGACAATAAAATCATCATCAATAAAAGTATTGAGGGTTTCGACTTTGACATCGCTGATCGCTTCTAAACGCTTTTTTAAAGCTTCCGTCTTTAAAGTGCCGATATTGTCTTTAGTGCTCATCAGCTGGCGGTTCAAATTGGAAGCTTCGATCTTGTCAAAATCAACCAATGTCAAATGTCCGACACCCGATCTTGCCAAAGCTTCTGCCACAAACGAACCGACCCCGCCGCAGCCGCAGATCATCGCTTTGGAGCGATTCAATATCGCAATAGCTTCATCGCCTAAAAGATAGGCCGATCTTAAAGTATATTCTTTATTCATCATACCACTCCTTGATTCTTATGAGCGCTTCATTCAGATTGCCAATATCAAACCATTCCGTTTTAAACTGATGTCTGAACCAGGTATATTGTCTTTTCGCAAAACGGCGGGAATCTCTTTTGATCAGCTCTTTGACTTCATCCAATGTGATCTTGCCTTCAAAATAGTCTTTGAATTGCCGATAACCGATAGCACTTAAAGCTTTATGTTCAAAAGTCAGACCCTTTTTTAAAAGCGTTTCTACTTCTTTTTCTAATCCCTTTTCAAACATCATGTCCACCCTTTTATCGATCCTTTGATACAACTCTTCTCTTGATGATGTCAAAGAGATGATCAGGGCATCATAGATCATTTCGTGTTTCTGGGCATCTTTGATGGCACTGATGCCCTTATTCGTTTTATGATAGATATTTAAAGCTCTGATCAGACGTTTGCGGTTATTGATATGGATCTTGTCTAAACATTTGGGATCAACTTTCTTTAAGATCTCGTAGATCTCTTCATTGCTAAGATCATCATATTCTTCATCTTTAATGACTTCCTCATTGAATTCATAATCATACAAGACCGCTTTGATATATAGACCAGTCCCACCGACAATGATTGGCAGACGGTTGTCTGCAGCAATCTTGTCAATAAGAAAGCGGGCCTCTTTTTGAAATTCAGCTACACTGTAATCTTCAAATGGGTCTTTGGTATCAATAAGATAATGTCTGATGCCCTGCATCTCTTCTTTGGTGATCTTGCCTGAGCCGATGTCTAATCCCCGATAGATCTGTACACTGTCACCCGAGATGATCTCGCCATCTAATTCCTTGGCAACACTTATGCCAAAATCGCTCTTGCCGACGGCGGTCGGGCCGGTTATGACCAATACTTTCTGCATAGGTTCAGTATAGCATATCTGCCCTTAGATAGATATAAAATCGGCTTTTAACCGTTTTTTAACATTTTTTTCACATTATTTATACAAATTATATTTTTATATGTTACATTTAATGTGATTAGTAGGAGGAAAAGTATGACTTTCGCTGATATTCGCTGGGATCTCTTTTTAGGAGGCCTTGGTCTATTCTTATTTGGAATCGTACTCATGGGCGACGGCTTAAAGGCTGTAGCCGGAGATAAACTTAGAGGTTATATCGACAAATATGCTTCTAAATCATGGCAAGGACTGGTCATCGGTACAGTAGTTACCGCCATCATCCAGTCATCCAGTGCCACTACCGCTATCTGTATCGGTTTTATCAGAGCCGGACTTATGACTTTTGAACAATCGGCCGGCATCATCATCGGTGCCAATATCGGCACGACGGTAACGGCTTTCTTGATCGGTCTTGATGTCGGAGTCATTGCTCCATATCTCATCTTTATCGGTTCAATGGCTTTGATGTTCGTATCACGCAAGAATTTACAGGACATCTCAAGGATCCTCATCGGTTTTGGTATCTTATTCTATTCTTTGACCGTCATGAGCGATGCTTTATCACAATTAAAAGAAGTACCGGAATTCATGGAATTCGCCAAAGCCTGCACTGCCAACCCTTTCATTGGTCTATTCGGCGGTGTCGTACTCACAATGGCCATGCAGTCATCCAGCGCTTCGATCGGTATCATCCAGTTATTCTATGAATCTGGAGCCATGACTTTTATCGGCGTCATTCCATTCTTATACGGTGCCAATATCGGTACGACGATCACGGCTGTCTTGGCTTCGATCGGCGGCAATGTTTCCGCTCAGCGCAGCGCCCTTTTCCATACCTTCTTCAACTGTATTGGAGCCACGCTCGGTATGATCTTTATGATGCCTCTTTACAATTTAATGACCTATCTGGCATCAAATTACGGTGTAGCGCCGATGATGCAGATCGCCATCACACATATCTTATTCAATGTAGCGACAACGATCGTCGTCTTCCCGTTCATCAAGCAGTTGTGCTGGCTCATTAAGAAGATCATCAAAGGCGAAGAACCTAAACGTATTCAGATCAATGTCGAAGATCTCAATCCTAAAAACTTCCCGATCGTATCAACAGCTTTGTCAGTAGCTTATAAATCTTTGCAGGAATTAAAGAATATCGTCAAAGACAATATTCAAAACACCCAAAACTATGCCAATGCCAAAGAAGATAATGAAGAGGATTTCGATCACATCAAAGAAACAGAAAACGTCATCAACCGTTTAGATCATTCGATCACCCATTTTATAACCAATCTGTCTTATGATCAGATGTCGGAAGATTCTCTGGAAGATACTACTTTATATCTTGAAGTAGCCAAGAATTTAGAAAGGATCGGCGACCTCAGTGTCAATATCGCTGAATTTGCCAAGATGGTCCATGAAGACGGCGATCACT
The DNA here is from genome assembly GCA_944326825.1 of uncultured Erysipelotrichaceae bacterium. Classification (GTDB taxonomy): domain Bacteria; phylum Bacillota_I; class Bacilli_A; order Erysipelotrichales; family Erysipelotrichaceae; genus JAHHTG01. The sequence continues at coordinate 21,246 of CALVFL010000009.1, read as the reverse complement.
TCTCGCCAGGTGCTTACGAAGAGGTCAATGCCATGTTTACCTATTTATATGTCATGCTCGATGAAGCATTTGAATTCTTAGATAAAAAAGATGTTGCCATCTATGAAAAACTGATCACTCAGGAATCTAACCTCGACAACATGGAATATGAATCAAGGAAGAATCATTTCAAGCGTATGGTAAATAAAGAGTGTACCGGTGCCGTAGCTTCTTCGATCTATGCCGACATCCTGGGTAATCTTGAAAGAATGGGCGACCATTGCTGCAACATTGCGAGATACGCATTTGACAATCAGCGTCAATAAGGGCTTAAGGCCCTTTTTATTATGTATAATAGATTAAAAGGAGATTTAATTATATGGATAAGACAACAGCTTTAAATGAACTAAAAGAATGGGAATTTAAGATCAGTGCCTATAATCTTTTACTCAGTACTGCCATGTTTGATGAAAGTACGATCGCTCCTAAAGGAGGCTTAGAGTACCGCAGTGAAAGATTTGCTTATTTAAACGGTATTCTTTATGAATTGACTACTGATAAAAAGATCGAAGAGATCATCATTTATCTTTCGTCTTTGGACGATCTGACTTTAGAAGACAAAAGAAAAGTGACTCTTTACTTAAAAGACATCAATAAGACAAAGGCTATCCCTAAAGATGAATATGTTGCTTTCTCTAAAGCTCAGATGCTTGCAAGCGATGCCTGGGAAAAGGCTAAAAAGAAAGATGATTACAGTATCTTCAAACCTCATCTTTTAAAGATGATCGACTATCAAAAAAGGTTCGCTCTTTATCGGAATCCTGATAAAGACCCTTATGATACTCTGCTTGATGATTATGAAGAAGGCATGAATAAAGAAAAGTACGATCAATTCTTTAAAAGGATCAAAGAAGAGATACTGCCTTTGATAAGAAGAATCACTGAAGCTCAAAAGATCGACGACACTTTCCTTTATCGTTTTTATGCCAAGGATAAACAAGCTAAACTCATGCATGACATCAATGCTTATCTGGGCTTTGATAAAGACTGGGGCTATATGGGCATCTCGATGCATCCTTTTACCTGCGGCATGTCCAATAACGACGTAAGAGTCACGACGGCCTATGATGAACACAACCTCTCTTCTTCGATCTATTCGATCATTCATGAAGTAGGCCATGCCTTTTATGAACACCAGATGGCAAAGGAATATGACGGAACAATCCTAAAAGCTGTTTCAAGCGGTATGCACGAATCACAAAGCCGGCTGTTTGAAAATTATCTTGGCAGAGATAAAAACTTTATCGCCAACTACTTTTATAAGATGAAAGAACTCTTTAAAGAAGAGTTGAAAGATGTAACGCTTGATGATTATTATCGGGCCGTCAATGCCTCTAAGCCTTCACTTATCAGAACTGACGCCGATGAACTGACTTATCCGATCCACATCCTGATCCGCTATGAGATCGAAAAAGGCATCTTTGATGGCACTTTAGATCTTGATGATCTAGATAAGATCTGGGATCAATATTATCAAGAGTATCTAGGTATCAAGTCCGATAGACCATCTCTTGGCATCCTTCAGGATATTCACTGGTCGGATGGCAGTTTCGGTTATTTCCCGACTTACGCTTTAGGCAGTGCCGTAGCTGCTCAGATCAACGCTAAGATGCGCAAAGATATGGATGTCAAAAAAGCCCTCAGTGATGATTTTAAAAAGATCACCCTCTATCTTAAAGACCATGTTCAAAAGTATGGAGCATTATATCCTTTGGATGAGATCCTCATCAAAGCGACTGATCAAAGCTTCGATCCTGATTTCTATATCAGCTATTTAAAAGAAAAGTACACTGCTTTATATCATTTAGATAAATAAAAGCCTCTTTTGAGGCTTGATCTTTTAAATGGTGATCCCCTAGGGATTCGAACCCTAGACCCTCTGATTAAGAGTCAGATGCTCTACCAACTGAGCTAGGGGATCAGTTGTGCTTAAATATTCTAACACAACTTTATTTTATTTTTCAATATTTTCTAACGGTTTTATCACTAAACCGCAATTTTTTACCATAACTAAAGAATTGTCCGGCACACTTTTAAAGATAAAGGCGTTCCCGCCGATCACGCTGTTTTCGCCAATGACGACTTTTCCGCCTAAGATCGTGGCATTGGCATAGATCGTAACGCCGTCTTTGATCGTCGGATGTCTTTTGACGCCTTTTAAAGTTTCGGCATGATCGGTACTGATCGCCCCTAGCGTCACTCCTTGATAGACCTTGACCCTTTTGCCGATAGTAGTAGTTTCGCCGATCACTACCCCTGTCCCATGATCGATGAAGAAGGCTTCGCCGATCTTGGCGCCCGGATTGATGTCGATACCGGTAGCGCTGTGAGCGAGTTCGGACATCAGTCTTGGCAAATAGGGTATTCCTAACTCATACATGGCATGAGCCAAACGATAGATCAAAATGGCATAAAAGCCCGGATAAGCCAGGATGATCTCTTCTTTGGATTCTGAAGCCGGATCGCTTTCGTAAAAGAATTCAAGATCTTTTGATAATGTTTCAATGATCTGATCAAACCCTGCAAAAAGTTTTTCGGTAATATCGTTATCATCTTTGATGCCTTTATAGGCATAAGCTTTATCGATCAGTCTTTTAGTATAGGCAAAGATCTCTTCAAAACTGAGTTCAGTTTCATAAAAAGAGGGGATCAGAAGCGAGCGCAGGTCATTGGTAAGATCGATCACTTCTTTGCGGCTGATGTGTTCGTTGGCTTTATAAAACAGCGGGTAAGCCTTTAAACTTTTAGAGATATTATCTTTAATCTTCATTGATGATACCCTCTAAAGAAAGATAGCGGTCAAAAGAATCCGGCAGGATGACGGCGATCTTTTTATCCTTTTCCTTAGCCAATTTTAAAGCCACAGCCAAAGCAGCGCCAGAAGAGATGCCGCTGAAGATGCCTTCTTTTTTATGCAATGATCTCATGGCTTCGATCGCTTCTTCATAAGAAACAGTTTCGATCCTATCGATAAGTTCGCTTTTTAAGATCTCCGGGATAAAGTTGGCACCGATGCCCTGTATTTTATGCGGACCGGCCTGGCCTTTCGAAAGCAAGGGGGAAGCCGCAGGTTCAACACCGATGATCTTTGTATCGGGAAAATGCTTTTTAAAATAGGAAGCAGCCCCGCTGATCGTGCCGCCGGTACCGATCCCGGCTACAAAATAATCGATCTTTCCTAGATCAGAAACTATCTCTTCGGCCGTATTTTCAAAGTGGGCTAAAGGATTATCCGGATTTTCAAATTGCGAGGTCAAAAAATGATCAGGATAGACCTTTTTTAATTCTTCAACTTTGTCTTTAGCACCTTGCATACCTTTAGAGCCATCGGATAAAACGACCTTCGCCCCATATATTTCCATCATCTTGATCCGCTCTTTACTCATTGAATCAGGCATAACGATGATGAGCTTAAGTCCTAAACGGGCAGCGATCATGCTTAAAGAAATCCCCATATTGCCGGATGATTCTTCAATGATCACCGTATCTTTGTTAATAAGACCCTTTTTTAAAGCCTCGCTTATCATCTTATAGGCAGCACGGTCTTTGATGCTACCGCTGGGGTTAAAGAATTCTACTTTGGCATAAATATCACTGTTTAAAGTCAGTTCTTCTTTTAATTTAGCCAGTCTTATCAACGGTGTTTTGCCGATTGCAGCTAATATCGAATCATAGATCATCTTTCCTTCCTCCTTTGGTATGTTTATTCTATCTTACCTGTTAATTTTTTCAATAAATATGCTTGAAACTTCTTGCGCATGATAGATGTTTATGATAATATAATTGAGCAACGCCTAAATAGCTCAGTTGGCAGAGCAAACGGCTGTTAACCGTTAGGTCACAGGTTCGAGCCCTGTTTTAGGCGCCATTTTTTATGGCTTGTTGGTGAAGCGGCTTAACACACCGCCCTTTCACGGCGGCATTCACGGGTTCGAATCCCGTACAAGTCACCATCTTAAAAAGCAACTCTGTCATTTGACAGAGTTTTTTCATTAGAGATCATATTCTATTTCTTCAAGCGACTCTTTCAGATCAAAGTAAAAAGCGACATTGGTCAAAGTGATATATGGCACAAGATAAAAAGTAATCAATCCCAAAGTGAAGGGTTCTAAAAGAGTCCATAAGATGAAAGACAGCTGCAGAATAAAATAATACATCTTATAACCTCTCATCATCTCTTTAGACTTGATGATCGTTTCAAAGACCCCGGCTTTTTCATCATCGATTGCTAAAAAGGCGACCTGCGAATAACTGAAAGCTTTAATGATGCCGGGTATCACTAAAAGCAGACTCCAAAAGAAGATCAGGATATGACTCACTGCCATCTTTAAACAAAACCGCAAATATCTTTTAAGCGTAAAGTGATCGTTTAAGACATAAAAGATCGATACCCTTTCGCCATCATTGGCATATACATAGATCGAATAAGCGACCAGCCAATACAGCATAAACATGCTTATCAGATAAAAGAGCACTGCAAAAGTGCCGATCGCCAAAAAGTTCACCGCATAATAATGGGAGCTTAGACCAAAAAGATCGCCAAGTATCGCCCGGATGAATAAAGTCGCAAAACAGATCGTCATGGCATAGGGCAGCACGATCCCTGTGATCAGCAGCCCGATATAACTGAAAATATTCGTGTTTAGACACTCTTTAGCCGCTTTTTTTAATTCTGCTCTTGTTTCCATAGATCTTCCCTTTCTAATATCTTGTCATAGGCATTGCGGCTTTCCTTGCTTCTATTTAAAGTGATCACGCCGGCATAGCGATAACCACATCTTTCAAGCAGTGCCAGCATTGCCCTATTGTCTTTATGGGTATCGATACGCAAATAATGATAACCCATCTTTACAGCAATCATTTCGATGAAATCAAACATCTTTCTGCCATAACCCTTATGAAGATGATCCTTTCTTATCATATTGCGATGGATGGCGAGATACTTTTGATCGCTTTGCCATTTGCCAATGATCTTTAAATAATTCTCATCACGCTTTTTTAACGCAAAATAGCCAAAGATACCCTCGTCATCTTTTAAGATGTAACCTTCCCCGTTTTCAATATCTTCTAAAATGACTGTTTCATCAGGATAGCCATCCTGCCATTGATCGACCCCGTTTGCCTTTAAATGGGCCTTGGCATCATTTACGATCATCATTATCTGCTCTAGATCGGCACGCTTCGCTTTAAATTCTTCCATACACTTATTCTATACCATTTATATTGAAGTATGCTATACTCTTTGTGTATGAGTAATATAAAAGAAGCTTATGAAAAACTGAATAATATCCAAAGAGAAGGCACTGACTTCAAGTATCAAGAACTGATTATCCCTTCAGATGTAAAGATCAAAGAAATAAGTTTAAAAGAAGCGATCGAAGTGATGAATACCTCGCATGCCCTCATCTATTTTGGAGCCAACTGGTGCCCCTGGTGCCGCATGATCTTGCCGGTCATCATGAAGATAGCTGATGATCCTAAAATACCGGTCTATTATGTCGATATGGATGAAAAAAGACCGGTCTATGAACTGATTGATGGCAAAGTGACTCTTACTAAAAAAGGCGATGAAGCCATCAAAGAGCTGTATGCTTATTTAGATCCGATCTTAAAGCCACATCCCTTAGATGAAAAGATCAAAGGTATGCCGATACCGCTAGTCATCGCTTGTGATAAAGGCAGACTGTCAGGCTATCACTATGGAGCTGTCACATTAAAAGAAGGCCAAAATGCCTATGACATCCTTGATCAGGATGAAGAAGCTGAACTAAGCGAGATCTATTATCGGATGTTTGAAGGAGAAATGATTGACAGTGATGAAGAAGTCTGTGATATAAATGGAAGCTGCAAGTTAAAGGAGAGAAAAGAATGAAACCTACATTAGTTATTTTAGCTGCCGGAATGGGTTCAAGATACGGTGGATTGAAACAGATCGATAAAGTCGGCTCTGGTGGTGAAGCGATCATCGATTTTACCATGTATGATGCCATCAAGACCGGTTTTAAAAAGATCGTTCTCATCATCCGCAAGGAACATGAAGAACTCTTTGAAGAAAATCTGATCAAACATGTCCGTCCTTTTGTAGAAGTGGAATATGCTTATCAGGATCTAAACGACATTCCTGAAGGCTTAAGCGTACCTGAAGGAAGAGAAAAGCCATGGGGTACTACTCATGCCTTGCTGGCGTGCCGCAATATTGTTAAAGAAGATCCTTTTGTGATCTGCAATGCCGATGATTTCTACGGCCGCAACGCTTTTGAAAAAGTAATGGCTTTCTTTAATGAATCGACTGATGATAAAGAATACTGCATGTGCGGCTATCGTCTTTATAACACCCTTTCAGATAACGGTACAGTTACCAGAGGCTTTTGTGAAAACAAAGACGGTTATCTAAGCAACATCAAAGAAGTGATGCAGATCAAAAAAGACGGCGATAAAGCTGCTTATATGGAAGATGGCCAATGGATCAGCTGCGATCCAAACGTTACCGTATCAATGAACTTCTGGGGCTTTAAACCAAGCATCTTCGCTTCATTGAATGAATTATTTATAAAAGAATTCCCTGAGGGAGTCAAAAACAATCCTTTGAAATATGAAGCCTTATTGCCAAATGATGTCGGTACTCTGGTTAAAAGCGGTCAATGCAAAGTAAAAGTACTGACTTCTAAAGACAACTGGTTTGGCGTAACTTACAAGGAAGATAAACCGATCGTCGTAGCCAAGATCGCTGCTTATAAAGAAAAAGGCATCTATCCTTCCAAGCTTTGGGAGAAAGAATGAGAAAGATCATCTTAGCCAGCACTTCGCCCCGCCGCAAAGAGCTGATGGAATCTTTAGGACTGCCTTTTGAAGTAATGGCCTCCAATGCCGATGAATCTATCGATCAAAATAAACCGCTAAGAGAAGAGATCGAAAATCTTTCGTTCAGAAAAGCCTTAGCCGTCTTTAAAGATCACAAGGATGCCATCGTCATCGGTTCTGATACCATCGTTACGCTTGATGAAAAGATCTTAGGCAAACCGCTCACTAAAGAAAAGGCTAAAGCGATGTTAAAGATGATAAGCGGCCGCTCGCATGAAGTGATCACCGCTGTATCGATCATCACTGCTCAAGGTTCTGAAACCTTCTCAAGCCGCTCCATCGTTCAGTTTTATGAAATGAGCGATGAAGAGATCGATGAATATGTCAAAAGCGAAGAGCCGTTAGATAAAGCCGGAGCTTATGCCATTCAAGGCTTAGGCGCCAAATACATCAAAGGCATCATTGGTGATTATTATGCAATTATGGGCTTGCCTATTGGCGAAGTTTATCATAGAATAGTAAAGTACCTTTAAGGTACTTATGCCGGTATGGTATAATGGCAACACAAATCCATGGTAAGGATTAGCTCTCAGTTCAATTCTGGGTACCGGCACCATTTATAAGACATTATCGATCCTAAGGATCGATTTTTATTTTATAAAATCTAAAACAAACATATCTGTTATAATGTCCGTGGAGGTATGACTTTATGAATTATAAAATGTTAGGCGATTCGGATTGTCCGCTTGTGGAAGTCCTTTTAGATCGGGATGAAAAGATCAAAGTGGAAAGAGGAGCGATGGCTTACTCTTCAAATGTTGAGCTCGAAGGAAAACTAAATTCTAAAAAGAGCGGTTTAGGCGGTCTGATCGGGGCCATCGGGCGCTCTTTGACAAGCGGTGAAAGCATGTTTATTACGGAAGCGACCGGCAAAGAAGATGGTTCTTTTATCGGCATCGCTCCAGCGATCCCTGGCAAGATAGTTTCTTTACAGGTCAGCGGCAATAGGCAGTACCGCCTAAATACAGCTGCTTTTTTAGCTTGCGACAATGATGTTGATTATGTCATGAAAAAACAGGAACTCGGCAAGGCGATCTTTGGCGGGACCGGCGGTCTATTCGTTATGGAAACTGAAGGCACGGGAGAAGTATTGGTATCGGCTTTTGGCGATCTGCTTGAATTAGAAGTAAGAGATGATCGTCCTTTAACTGTCGATAACGAACATGTGGTAGCCTGGGACGCTGATTTAGATTATGAATTAGCGATCGCTTCCGGAACTTTTGGTTTCACGACCGGCGAGGGCATCGTCAATAATTTCCACGGTAATGGCAAAGTATTGATCCAGACCCGCAATCTTCATTCTTTGGCCGATGCTGTAAGAGTGTTCATCCCTGCTCAAAGTTCAAACTAAATTAACGCTGATAATATTAAAAAGCTGTACAACTCATTCAAGATTCTGCACAGCCTTTTTAAATTTGAGTATTTTAAATATAATACTTTAGTATTATAATATGATTAAATATAGTACTAAGGTATTATAAAAAAGAAAGAGAGTGTTATGAAAAGAAGTTTAATTCTATACCATGGATCTAATCACATAATCACTAATCCAACTTTTGGACTTGGCAAAGAAAAAAATGATTATGGGAAAGGGTTTTATTGTACAGAGAACATCGAATTGGCAAAAGAATGGTCATGTCCAACTAAAGAAAACGGGATCGTAAATAAGTATATATTAGATTTAAGTGATTTAAACATTTTATATTTGACAAGAGGAGAATTTAATATTTTAAACTGGCTTGCCCTTTTATTAAAAAATCGAACCTTTGATATATCATCACCATTAGCTAATAGTGCAAGAAACTATATAATCGCTAATTTTCTTCCCGTAACTGACAACATTGATATTGTCATCGGATATCGGGCAGATGATTCATATTTTTCTTTTGCAGAAGATTTTATAAATAATCTTATATCTTTAAGAGATTTAAATAAGGCTATGCAGCTTGGAAAGTTAGGAGAACAAGTTGTGTTGATATCTGAAAAGTCCTTTTCTAAAATCAAATTCATAGACTCAAAAGAAGTCAAATATGAGGAGTATTATTATAAAAGAAATAAAAGGGACTTGAACGCACGCAACACATATTTGCAAGAAAAGCATAATCTTAAACAATTTAAAAATGATATTTATATTCTTGACATTCTCAGAGAGGAGATGAGTGCAGATGATCAACGCCTACGATCAATCATATCTGAATAAAATATCGCATTCTGTCGGGTATATGCTGCACTATGCTGTACATGAATATAACTTAAAAGGAGATGAATTTATCGGTCTTTTTATACAGTCTAAAATATCTGAAAGGATAGAAGAGGGGGATGTTAATTATCTGGCCGGCAAGAGCGGATTAGACTTGTTTTTAGATGTTATGGATATTGTTTCTGATAAAAAATATCTGCCTAAAGATATAAAAGTTTATACCAGAACTAAAGAATATTGGGTCGGTTGGGTAATAACACATTATCAATGGTATTCGGGGAAAAGTTTTAAAAATATCATCGATAACATTCCATACGATAATCTAATAAAGCTTTATGATCCTTTGCATGAGGCAGACATTTATAAAAGTTACGAGGTTTTTGATAACTATCTTAAAAAAGGCATAAGCAATCTAAAACGAATACGGCTATTATGCAAATTATCTCAGACAGAATTGTCTAAACTATCCAATGTTTCTGTAAATACTATCCGTGCTTATGAAAGTAAAAGTAAAGATATCAATAAATCTCAGATAAATATTTTAAGACAACTATCTAATGCGCTAAAATGCAATGCTTTAGATTTGATTGACTGATGCATATAAAAAGCTGTGTGAGCTTTTGATCATAGATCAGAGTTTTAAACACAGCTTCTTTATTTATACTCTTTCTTAACTTTTTTAAAATCTTCAATAAACTGTTTGGCGCCTGATACCGTGAGTTCATGATCTAAAGAGCGCATATAAAGATTATATGGCACAGCAGCATAATCAATGCCATACAGAGCGATCTTGGCCAGCTGATTCAGATTTTTGATCGAAGCAGCTACAACTTTAGTCTTATAACCTTTTAAAGTGATAATGTCCTGAATGGCTTTGATGATGGAAAGACCGTCAGCGCCGATCTCATCATTTCTGCCGATGAAAGGAAAGAGATAATCAGCTCCGGCATTTATGGCCGCTATTGCCTGATTGACATTAAATATTAGAGTCACAGCTGTCTTGATGCCTCTTTTGTGTAAAAGACGGCATAATTCAAGACCCTCTTTAGAAAAATTGATCTTGATGACGATGTCGTTGTTTAGAGCGATCAAGCGTTCGGTTTCTTCAATCATTCCTTCTAAACTCTCGCTCATCACTTCCCCGCTCAAAAATTCCAGATCTTCATTCGTATATTTTTTAATGAACTCATAAAAATCCACATTATTTTTCAAATACATCGAAGCGTTGGCCGTAACGCCCCTGATCCCCATTTTCAATACTTCATCGATCTCTTGATAATTGGCACTGTCAATAATATATTTCATTTTTAATACCTCACAACTCTATTATAACTGTTCTTTAATGATTATAAACTGACGGATGTGGATAAATAGTACCACATCTTTCCTGCAAGATATATTGTATAAAAATTGCCGTTTCATTAGTTACTACTTTTCATCTTAAAAAACTAGGCAATCTCAAACATATTGCATATACTCAAATTAAAGACGGAGGTACATAAAATGTTTGATTATTATCAGCCTACCAGGATCCATTTTGGCAGCGGACGCTTGAGGGAACTTGGCAAGATCACAGCTAAATACGGTAAGAAGGCTTTGCTGGTAACAACGCCAGACGAACCCCTAAGACCGCTTTATGAAAGGGTCAAGAAGATCTTAAGTGACGAAGGGATAAAAGTCGTTCACTTTGACAAAGTTGAACCAAATCCCAGCGATAAGATGATCGAAGGCGGTTTTGAACTGCTTAAAAAAGAAGCGTGTGATGTGATCGTCGCTGTCGGCGGCGGCAGTTCGATCGATACAGCCAAGGCTTTAGCCTTCACTAACGGTCAAGAGAAGATCGATTGGGATGAGATCTTGGCTTACGATTCACCTTATGAAGCGTATGCTCCATATTCTGATACTGTATTGCCTTTGATCAGCGTTCCTACCACATCCGGCACAGGCTCGCAGGTAACCCAGGCTTCAGTTGTATCAAGAGGCAAAGAAAAGATCACTTTCTATCATCCTTCTTTATTCTCTAAAGAATGTATCTTAGACAGTAAACTCACTACTACCCTGCCGCCAAGAATGACAGCAGCCACCGGTTTTGACGCCTTTACCCATGCCTTTGAAAGCTACATCAGCAAGAGGGCTTCTTTATACAGCGAGAATGATTCTTTAGCGGCTATGAAATTAGTTATCGATTATCTGCCTTTGGCATTAAAAGATCCGCAAAATATCACTTATCGGGAAAAATTATCGATGGCCGATACTTTGGCCGGCCGAGCTTTAGCTAATTCTGGTGCCAATGCCCCTCACCCTTTATCAGAGCTGATCGGGGGCATTACTCACATCACGCATGGCGAAGCTTTAGCGATGGTATTTGGACCATTTGTCAAACATGCCTATGCAGACAATAAAGAAAAGATGGACAAAGTCGCTGCCTTATTTGAAGGTGAAGGTGATCTTTATGCTAAACTGACCGCTTTCTTAAAGACGATCAACCTTGATAAACACTTGAGCGACTATAATGTCAGCGATGAAGATTTTAAAGAAATGCTCACTTCACCGATGCTTGATCACTTGCCTTTCGGCGATCGGGAATTTTTGGAAAACATCCTCAAAGAAGCCAGATAGCAGCAAAAGAAGATTAAAACGATCTTCTTTTTTTATACATAACAAAAGTGCAGATGATCTGCACTTTTACTGTACTTCATTTTTATTGGCCGTCAGTTTGTGTTCGGTAATAAAACTGATCGTTTTCATAATCACATACAGTGAAAACAAAGAGAATACCGAAATCATGACATCGCCGCCGATAAGACCAGAGGCTACGACGACCGTTGCATCTAAACAGAAGATGATATGCGGCACTTTAAGCATCTTCAAGAAATGATTTATAAGCAAAGCGATAAGATCCGTTCCGCCGGTTGCACAATCATGATTTAAAGCGATGCCGATCGCTGTACCAACCAATAGACCGCCTATGATCGCCTCAACAAACAGCTCCAAGATCGGATGGACCGAATTGAGAAAATCAAGGATCGCAAAAGAAGGAATGAGCCGCATAGCTAAAGGTGTCATCAAGGTGATGTACAAGGTCTTGATGCCAAAACTCTTGCCTAGCAGTAATGCCCCCAGCACTAGTAATGGTACCGAGATGCATAGAGTCATAATATCAACAGGAATATGAGTGATACTTGAAAAAATGATACACATTCCGGTAATACCGCCCGGTGCCAGACCGGAATGCTGGAACATCATATTCACAGGGATCGCCGTTAAGACCGCTGAAAGAGTGATCCAGGCAAAATCCAGGATAAGATTTTTATTCTTCATCTTTAAATTAAGAACTCTCAAGCGAGAGTTCCTAGATCTTAAAGGTTATATTTAGCGGCGGCATCATCGATGGCTTTGCGGCATTTCTTAACTCCGGCCGTATAACCATCCGGATCTTTGAAGATAGCCGAAGATAAGACGACGACATCCGGATTGCAGGCGATGAGCGGATCTAAGTTGTCAGCTCTAAGACCGCCGTCAATGGCTAATTCACATTTAGGATTCTTTTCATCGATCATCTTTCTGGCTCTTTTGACAAGATCGACAACACTCTTTCTCCAGCCCCAGTTATCATGACCGTCAGTTTCATCAACACCATGTGTAACGATGTGCAAACGGTCAATATCATAGATCGACTCTTCAACGAAGCAAAGCGGCGTATAGCAACCTAAAGTCAGACCGACTTTCAGTTTTCTTTCACGGCACCAGTTAATTATATAAGCAAGTTGAGCGCCGATGAAATGTTCTGCCGGTACGATAAGCATATTGGCTCCAGCCTCAGTGATCTGATCAATAAACATGACATCCATGCTTTCGGTATAGATATGACATTCGATCGGTTTATCAGTTTCCGGACGAATACCGGCAATGATCTGATAACCGCCCATCAGTTTCATGTTTTGCAGATCATGCATGTCAGCTGCATCGGAATGGATGTAATCTACTCCGGCTTCGCTGGCCTCTTTAACGACATCAGCGATCCTGCCGTAATTGACATGGGCAAGACCAGCTGCAATTTTAATGTGTTTCATATATGTGATCCTCCTTTGATTGATTTCATTCTAAAAGACTTATTGACCCTTTACAAGTAGTCAAAGAGTATTTAGAGGAATGATTGATAAGGTAATTTATAAACATTACAAATTTCCCTAATGATTATCCTTTACTCATCATCATTATCCTCTTGAAATATTCCCTCAAAAAAAGCTATCCTAAATATATAGGAGGACTTGTTTATGTTTTTCAAGAAGAAAGAAAAAGAGATCTTGGCCCCGATCGACGGCGAGATAATTAAAATGGAAGAAGTAAAAGATCCGGTCTTTTCCGGCAAGATGATGGGTGACGGTTTTGCGATAAAAGCCAGCGGCAATGAGATCAAAGCTGTCGTAAGCGGTACACTGAGTGCTGTCTTCCCTTCTAAACATGCCTATGGCATCACGACAGATGACGGCATGGAATTTTTGATCCATATCGGTATCGACACTGTCAATGAAAACGGCAACGGTTTTGAAAGTACAGCCAATCAGGGCGATAAAGTCAAGGCCGGCGATACTTTGATCAAGATCGATCGTGACTATTTACTATCTAAAGGCTATGATCTAACGACAATGGTCATCTTCACCAATGCTGATGCCTATAAAAGCTTTAATACTGAATATGGCAAAACAGTAAAGGCTGGCGAAGTGGCTGCTACTTATAAATAAAGTCAAAGATTATCGAGCACATGATCGACGGGGTCATTTTTCTTGCGATAATGGACCCGGACGATCTTTTTTAATCTGGCAACATCCTGATCATTCAGTAAAGTTCCGATGGTCAGGATCGGAATGCTTGTCGCAAGTTTCAGATCGGTCGTCGTCAAGATGAGGTCAATGTCCTTTAGATCCCTGGTTTTAATGTCTATGGAATCTTTAACCTCTTTTATATCTATTTCAGGAAACTGGGTGATAAGCTTATCAAAGAGCAAATTGACAGCGCCAATGCTTTCTAGGGATATTAAAAGTGTATTGAGCGGCTTTTTCATCCGGTTAATGCTGGCGGCGAGATGCAAAGTGAAAAAACCGGTTTCTTCATCGCTGACGATGCAGTTATAACGCTCTTCAATAAGATGCATCGACTTCTTGACGATCTTGAAAGAATGGCGGTACATCGTTTCAATATCGTTTATCAGATGATTTTCGATCTGAATGCCGTGTTTAAAACGGGTAATAGCCGGACATAGATGATTATAGATCGCTTCAATGAGCTTAAAATCCTGATCAAAGGGATAGCCCAGCATCCCTTGCCACTCATCGATAAGATCCATGGTGATCCTTTTAGCTTCCGCACTGTCGATCTCATCATTTTGATTGATGCCGGAATTCTGCATGGAGATAAAATAGACCTGCAGATAATATGTTTCACTTTCCGGATATTCGATATGATAATGCTTAGACAATAACCTCGTCACCTCTTTAGCTTCTTTGTGAAAAGGCTGTGAATCGAGTTCTTTGATGAATTCCGGTGATAGAGTTATATAATGGCCTTCCGAGATCCTGATAAAAGATACGAAGATGTGTAAAAGCACCTGGATCAAAGAAGTAAACAGAAGATTGTGGATATATTCGTTATTGGCATCTTCCAAGACTTTCAGAAACTCTTTCATCTCGTCATCGTTGAAATCGATCGGCGGGAACGGAAAAAGACCGGTACATTCAAAATCGGTATTCTTTACCATTTTGGAAAAAGCGGCAAAACCGTTGCTTTGGTACAAAAAGTCAGACAAAAGACTGCGGAAGTTCTTTTCACTGCCGCTGACACTGACGCCGTTGTTGTTTTTGCGGTTGACGATGATCTTATGTTCTTTAAAGATCGGAATCAGTCCTAAGATGTCTTTATGGATCGTAGCCCTGCTGACATAGAGTTCATTGGCCAGTTCAAAATTGCGGCAGGTACCTTCCATGATCAGTTTGATGCCGACATAGATCTTTCGGGCTTCTGGCGAAAAAGCGATATTCATATCACTCTTTTCTTTTATCGAGCGATAGACATCAAGTTTGGCTTCACTCTTGCCTTCGATCTTAATACCTACTCCTGTCTTTCTTAAAAGACTAAGACCATTCTCTTTAAGCCATTCATCGACCTGCCAAAGATCATTTCTGATCGTTTTATTGGAAACTTTCAGTTCTTTGGAAATGTCGTTGATGGTAATATAATCATCATGATCAAGAAGTAATCTTACGATGTCAAGATAACGTCTGTTTATCATTTCTATTTCCTCGTTAATATCTTAAAATATCAAAGGGCTTTATGTCAAAAAAGGAGGTGCTTATTTTGGATAAAATAACAGCTTTGATCAAACACTATGAAAAGGATATGCTTGCTGATCTCTCTAAGCTTATCGCTATCCCTTCGATCAGGGATCTTGATACTAAAAGGGAAGGTGCGCCCTTTGGCGAAAATATTGATAAAGTTTTTAAAGAATTTGCATTGATCGCTCAAAAACTGGGCTTTAAAGTACGAAACTTTGACGGTTATGCCATCGATGCTTCTATAAACGAAAGCGATGACTATATCGGCATCTTGGCGCATTTGGATGTCGTCGAGGCAGGTGACCTTTCAAAATGGACAAGCGATCCTTTTAAGATGATCCTTGAAGAAGGTCTTTTAAAAGGAAGAGGAGTCAGTGATGACAAAGGACCGCTCATCATCGCTTTATATGCCATGAAGATCATTAAAGATCTTAATATCCCTTTAAAACATAATATTCGTCTGATCGCCGGCGGCAGTGAAGAAACGACCTGGGAGTGTGTTGAGCATTATTTCAAGCACAACCCTCAGCCGCTCATGGGTTTTTCCCCTGATGGCAATTTTCCGATCGTCAACGGTGAAAAAGGCATCTGGCAATTCCATTTTACTTTTGGGAATACTTTAAATAAGGATGAAAATGTCCTGATGGCTTTGAAGAGTTCACATGGCATCAATTATATAGCTGATAAAATCACTCTCAAGATCAAAAACGGCGATCTGGCTCTCTTTAAAAAAGCTTCGCAAAATGCCAGTTCTATCATTAAGAATAATGATCTTATCGAGATCGTCTACGAAGGCAAGATAGCCTTGTCCCGCAATCCGCAAAGAGCTGTCAATCCTTTATTCAAGATGGCTAAAGATCTGCACAAGATCGCTTTTGGCAATAAAGGATTCAATGATCTTTTAAATTTCATCTATGAAGAGCTTTTAGATGATTTCTATGGCGAAAAGTGCGGCGTTTATTATGAAGATGAGCAGATGGGCAAGACTTCCCTTTGTCCGATGTGCATCCTTATTAAAGAAGATGAGATAGCTTTGATGATGGATTACCGCTATGTCAAAAACACCGATCTTGCCAAAGTCAAGGAATGTTTTAAAGCCAAGGCGCTTAAATATCATGCCCGTTTAGGAAACGACAAAGAAAAACGGCTGCTTTATGTAAGCGAAGATTCTGCTTTGATCAGAATCCTCAAAAAAGCTTATCTGGAAGTGATGCACGAAGAAGCTTTAACTTTTACCAAAGGCGGAGCATCCTATGCCAGGGCCATGGATAACGGGGTAGCTTTCGGGGCAACTTTTGAAAACGAAGAAACGAATGTCCACATGCCAAATGAGCATATAAAACTGGCTTCCTTGCTTAAAGCACAAGAGATCTATGTTCATGCTTTAATAGATATGGTAAAAAATTAAATGCATAAAAATTACCATAACGATAAGTAAAAAGGACTCTTTATTGTAAGGGTATTCAAAAATCATAAGCGTGTTATCATATAGTCAAAAGGAGGGGATATTTTCTATGAAAAATATTCAAGCAAAACTGCAAACATTTGCAGGTGCAATGATGGTCCCTATTATCTTGTTGGTATTGACCGGTTTCTTCGTAGGTATCGGTAGCGCCTTTACTGACTATATCTTAACTGAGGGAACATTATTGTATAAGTTGTTTGCCATGATCTCAAACTTAGGTTTCTTGTTCATGAACAACTTACAATTATTCTTCGCAGTAGCTATCTCATTTACACTTGCTAAAAAGGAAAAGGGCTGGGCAGCATTTGCTGGCTTAGTTATGATCTACTGCTATATGCGTGGTATTGAAGGCTGGGCTGCAATGGACGGCTATACTGCTGAAACTGTGTCGGTTGAAGCACTTATGGCTGCCGGTTATACTGAAAATGCCGCTTTAAACTTCAATGCTTTGTGGGGAACCAACATCGGTATGTTCGGTTACAACATGGGTATCTTCTCAGGTTTGATCGCTGGTGTTTTAACCGCTTGGATCCACAACAAGCTGGTTGATACGCAATTTCCTGAAATGTTCGGTTTCTTCGCCGGTACTAAATTTGTCATCATCGTCGTTACTTTAGCATCCGTTCCGCTTTCTATCGTAACTTATTATGTATGGCCGTACTTAGGTAGTGCTTTACAGGCTTTAACCGATGTCATGACCGGCAGCGGTCTGATCGGTACCTTCTTGTTCGGTTTTGCCGATAAAGCCTTATTGCCGTTTGGTATCCACCACCTCATCGCCTTCCCGATCGAATACTCTTCTGTCGGCGGTACGATGGAGATCGATGGTGTCGTCTATGAAGGTGTTAAAAACATCATCAACGGACAGGCTGCCAGTGCTGATGCAACCGGATATCTCATCAGAAACTTCACTACCGGACGTGTCTTATTCCAGTTAGCCGGTATTCCAGGTGCTGCCTTTGCAATGTACAGATGTGCCAGACCGGAAAACCGCAAGAAAGTTGCCGCTTTATTGATGCCGGCTGTCTTCACTTTAGCAGTTGTCGGTATCTCTGAACCATTTGAATATACTTTCTTATTCGTAGCACCGGGCTTATACTGGTTAGTATATGCGCCTTTATGCGGTCTATGCTATGTGGTTGCTGAAGTATGCCAGATCTCGATCAATGGCAACGCCTTATTATTCATGATCCCGAACTTATTCCAGCCCCATAAAGTACACGCTATCCACCTGATCTGGTTATTGCCTGCTACTTTCGTGGTTTACTTCTTAGTATTCAAAGTCTGCATCGAAAAATTCAACTTACAGACTCCAGGACGTGGTGAAGCTGAAGTTAAATTATTCTCTAAAGCTGAATACAGAGAAGCTCATGGTCAAGGTACACAAGGAGCTCAAGAAGAAGCTGATTCTCTTGAACATCGTATTATTGAAGCTCTTGGCGGAGCTGACAATATCGAAAGCGTTACCTGCTGTGCCAGCCGTTTAAGAGTTACTTACAAAGATGAAAGTCTGGTCGCTTCTGATGATGATTTCAAGAATTATCTTGAAGCTATCGGTGTCGTCAGAGGCAAGAATTCGATCCAGGTCATCTATGGTGTCCGTGTTCAAGGCATCACTACTAAGATCAAAGATATATTGCATATAGACTAGGAGAAATAAATGAAACGTCAAGAAATACATGAGAAACAAAAACTAAAGAAGTTCAAAAACCCGAGATGGCTTACTTGGGCTAAGAACGTTTGTATCATCATGGTCATTCTGTTTCTTGTCTATGTATCATTGCTGTCGATTCAGTATAAAGAAGGTTTCAGCCAGTTATTATCAGACAATCTCTTTGTGATCATCGGTTTTATCGTCTGTACGATGAATATACTGGTATTCTATGATATGCGAAACATCATCGCTCATATCGAAGACTATACCGACATTGATACGAACCGTTTAAAACTGGTCGTCTATGGCGTAGGTCAACTGTTTATGTTCAACTATGCATCGGCGATCCTCATCTTCTTATCCCTTTATAAATATTTCCGCTGGGATATGGGCATCAAAGTGATTTTCGGCGAAGTCAAAAAAGCACAAGGTTTTAAAAATGTCGCTGCTTCTTTGGTGGTAGTCATCTTCTTCTTGGCGCTAACTTATTTCATTTCTTTTGTCGCTTTGACAAAGTAATCTATATAAACGAATAAAAGTGTGAATATCGGTCATGATGTGATCTGATCTCACACTTTTTTTATGCTTTTTAAACTGTTTGATATTATGATCTGGTTTGTTGCCTTTTTGTTTTTTTGATACAATTTAGTTAGGGAGGACACCCTTATGAAAAAGATAATGATCATATTTTGTCTGTTATTAACTCTTAGCGGCTGTGAAAAGACCATAGATGAAATCATTCAAAGCGAGCCTTCGATCAAAGGCATCGTCAAAAAAGTCTATGCTCATCACTTTGTAATGGCTGTAACCGATGAAGATCTCTTCCCAAGAGGTCAATGGAGTTATGAGGTAACCGTTCCTTTAACTGACTTGAATAATGACAGTTATACCAGCCTCAAAGAAGGTAACCATGTCATAGTCTATTATGACGGCAATATTCAAAACGGCAATATCGAAAAAGCTTATGCCATAACTTTGTTTAATGAAGGTTATAAGCATACCCTTAAAGGCTTGCTGGTATCTAAAAGTTTATATGATGACGGGAATATGTATCAGATCCAAATAGCCAAGGATGATCCTAACTACCAGGATCACCCTTATGTCTATGTGCCTTCATTAAGCGATACTTCCTTTTTAGGCTTTGAAGTTATCGTTCACTATAACGGTATTATCCAATCCAACGGCGAAATAAGCCAAGATGATTTTGGTTATCTTGAATATTTTAATAATGCCGAATCCAAATATGATGATGATGCAATTCCAAGTATCATGATCAACGACATACTTTATCGCAGCACTGATCTTGAGAGTAAAAATGATGATCCCATTATTGACGGCAGAACTGATTCACTTGTTGAACCTGATGCCTTGCCATACTTAAATTATCAATCCAATATCGCCGATAATTTAGAATACCATATCGTTGATAAGGGCATCGTTGATGTTAAAATCGATGGCAAATGGATCATCTTTGTCGCTGATATACTCTATTATGAAGATAAAACATATTTCCCAAGCAATCTTTCGGATGATACCATCATCTGGCTAGACTGGTATAATTCTTTAAAAGATGATGAAAAACTCGCTGTAAGCTATGTTCCAAGCGAACTTTCTGAATGATCTAAAATAAAGATCATCTGTGAGAACTGTTGTTTCTTTTTCAAATAGAAAAACTATCAGTATTTACATACACGATCATCAAAAATCACTTATAGAATAGCGTATCGTTACTAAAATCACCATTTTATTTTCCTCATCGATTCGAAAAACAGCAGTAAAGTTATCTATAAATAATTGACGATAGCCTCGAAAAGCATATATTCCATGCTTTCGCTCCGGGCAGCGGTAAGGTATCATCTCCAATGATAAGATAGCACTTTCAATTCTATCGACCAAATTGTGTGCTGTTACAATGTTTGAGCAATATAATCATAAATACCATCTAAGTCCCTTAAAGCCCGACTTATCATTTTAATGGTGTATTTATCCAGAATGTCTTCTCCTTAAAGCAGCTAAAGCTTCTTTGGCATCATAGAGTTGAGCATCCTTTTGAAACTCGGCTTCAGCTTCTGAAATTGCACTATCAATCACTGCCGTTTCAACCATAGCTTCATAGGTTTCAATGCTCATGATCACTAAATCACCATAACCATTCTTAGTTATAAATATTGGTTCTTTACGTGAATGACAAATGTCTGAAATCTCATTAGTTTTACGAAGATCTGTTATAGGTCTAATTTGCGGCATAATATTCCTCCTTTGATTTGAATATTATTATAGCGTAATTATGTACAATATAAGCATTATCATAAATAATCTGTTTTACCAGCCGCTGCACTTTAAAATTCATCAGTAGGAACATCTCATTTAGTTCATCTTTTAGATGTGATCCTATAAACTGTTTCACCTTCACAAATTGATATGACAGAGATCATCATGCTGTTTTCATCATATTCTAACTTATATACGATACGAATTCCCGACTTTTTAAGTTTTATTTTTAATTATAATTATAATATTTTTTTAGATATATTATAAAGCGATTTTTTAGGTCATTTAAACTATTGTTGGATATGACGCGCGATTTGTGCCACCCACGTCGCTCTCAGAGTGCCACTAAAGTCGGAACGCCAGTGCCACCAAAGTCTTTTTTTGAGTGCCACCATCAGATTGAAAAACCGTCACGATTTATGTT
>CALVFL010000008.1 GCA_944326825.1 uncultured Erysipelotrichaceae bacterium | reverse complement strand
CATAAATCGTGACGGTTTTTCAATCTGATGGTGGCACTCAAAAAAAGACTTTGGTGGCACTGGCATTCCGACTTTAGTGGCACTCTGAGAGCGACGTGGGTGGCACAAATCGCGCGTCATATCCAGTTTCCTGATTGGCACTATTACAACCAAACAATAACAACAATAAAAATAAAACTAATACAAGATTTATCTTTCTTCTCATATGTACCCTCCAGTTTACAATTCCATTATAAGGCCACTGCATATTATAAACAAGTTTGAATAATTAATACAAAGGCAAAAGTTTTTGCTATTATGAGTATAGAGATATCTTTGCCCAGGTGCCTGATTTTAGCGAGAGTTCAGGTCTGTAAACATTGATATCTTTAGGTATACCGTAGGTTTGTGATCAGGCTAAACTCTCGCCTCGAACCTAACATCATAAAAAATACACTTTTTAATAGAAAATCGGAACTCAGACTTCCGGTTAAAAAAACAGTTATTTTTGGAGGATATTTGATTCATTGCGAATTGAATATCCTCTTTTTTATACTGTTTTTGTTTGTTTTTGCCTAGAAATCGGAACTCTCATACCCTACTCCTTTATTAGCCTTGCTTATAGAATGTAATTAAAGAAAGCGAGGTGAAAATATGGCTCGAAATACAAAACAGACATCTCATCGTGTAGCAAGCAAAGTTAGCACCATTCTAAGAGATAGTCGCTATAGCAGCAAATCTAAATCCGTTGCTGGATCAGCATTATCTTGAGACCAGAAAAAGTCGTAAGTAATCATTCATTTTACATTTTATTCTCAATAGCCTGAGTGGCCATAAGGCGGTGAGAGCAAACAAAAGACACGATAACAAGAGTTATCGATCTTCATTGCTCGCCGCTACCTCATGTGCTCTTTTTGGCGCGAGTCGGTGAGTAAGAAACCGGCTCTTTTCTTTTGCTCTTACCGTCAGCCTTTCAGACGGAAAGGAGCAGACATGAAAAGAAGAAAAATGAAAAAAGAAATTGATTTTATCGCTTTATCAGCAAATGAAGAGTATGACAAGGTTATCGGTGGATTTGTGTGGATCATCTTCACTGATCTTCCTAAAGATGTGTTTATTAGACAATACGCTTATGAGCTCTCTAATATGAAACCTTACATCATTTTATCTATGGAACATTTAAGGATCATCGTTGAATCTCACAATAATGAGGAAAGGCATGAAAGATGGATGAAAAGGAACTTGTCAAACTATGATGTCGATGATCCCAATTTCTATGAACATCACCCCGATCAATCCTACGAACATCATCTGATTGATGAAATGATGTTTAAAGAGCAGATCAGCAAGCTCTTTGAGTATATGGAAAGATTATCTTCTAAACAAAGATCAAGGCTCACTAAATATTTCTTAGAGGAGAAAACACTTGATGAAATCGCTAAGGGAGAAGGTATTAGTCGCCAAGCTGTTATGCTCACGATCGACACGGCGGTCAAAAAGTTAAAGAAAATGCTTAAATAACCTTACGTTTTTCGCTCTCTTTGTCCATACAAGTGAAGGGGTTAATGATCCTAGGCCATTAGTCCCTTCTCATTTAAGAAAAGAGGAACATAATATGACAGGAAAATATAAAGAAGTTTTATGGGGGCAGATCTATTATTGTGAGATAGGAAAAACAAAAGGCAGCGTTCAATCTGGAAAAAGACCGGTACTCATCGTGCAGAATAATAGACTAAATAAACATAGTCCAACGACATTAGTTGCAATGATCACAAGCGTCAGAAAGAAAAAGGAAATGAATACGCATATCTTACTTGAAAAGGATTGCGGCTTAAAAGAACCTTCAATGGTGATGTTAGAACAGCTTAAAACAGTCGATATAAAAGAAGAATTGTTAGATTACATCGGATGTATCAAAGATGATGAGATCATCGCTCAGATCAAACGAGGACTCAAATATGAAGTGGGAATGTCATTAAAACCCAGACCTATTCGTAAAGCTCAGATCATGTGCCTTTGTAAAGATTGTCAAGATAAGATGTTTCGCTCTAAAAGATTCATCATCAAAAGAGCCGATCCATTTGAAAGAGACAAAGATCTTTGTGAGAAGTGCGGAGTGAATTATGGGTATGACTACATCATTCAAAAACGAAACGAAAGTCATTAGGTAATATGTCAAGTAATATCTAATTTCTTTAAATTCTAGTTCTTTGAAAAAATGCGCACTATTAAAACTACTTTTTCTAAAAGTTAAGAAAAAGCTTTGATGATGGATTATCTATTTATTGACGATAAGATGACGTTCATCAAAGAGCTTATTTTCACGCAGTAGGCCAAAAATAACTCTGACGAATTTACGAGCAGTTAAAACGAGTGCACGCTTATATGCATTGATCTTGACTTCGCTTTTCTTACTATAGAAGTAAACGCTGAAGCTATCGACACGATTGATCACAGAAGCAGTGGCTTCGATGACGTAATAGCGAAGATACTTATTGGCCATATTAGGTTGTTTAGTGTGTTCTGAAAATTTACGTCCCGAGTCATTCTTCTTCCATCTTAGTCCACAATAAGATGCGAAAGCCTTATTATGGCGAAATAGATAGATATCATTTATCTCAGCGATGATCCCGGCGGCAAACACTTGTCCAATACCGGGTATCGAAACTAAGATATCGTAATACTTATTGTCTAAAGTGCCGATCAAGTCGATGATCGCTTTATCTAGTTCTTTCATCTCTTTTTGATAAGTCTTGATGATCCTAAAAGACGAAGCGATCGCTTGGGTTATAGATCCTGAAGACGTCTTATCTAAAGTGTAGGACTTACTAGCTGCTCTTTTGATGAGCTTAGCTACCATATCAGGATCAGAGAACCTGCCTTTAGATGATCTTATGATCATCTTTACCAGATCTTCTAGATCAGTATTGATTATCTCTTCATTAGTCAAAAACTCAGTGAAGATATCCATAGCTGTCTTGCCATAGATATTGCTAAAAGGTGCTTCTTCACCATTGACTTTTAGCGCAGATAATTTAAGGTATAAGTTAGAGGAAAGGTATTGTTTCTCTTTCCCCAGTTGCTCTGCAATGTGCTTTCTTTGGCGGGTTAAGCGTTGCAGGGCTAATTTTTGGTTACTTAAGACGATCTGGCTGTCCTTGCCTTTGCCTACTCTGATATAATCAGCGATCACATAGGCATCTGTTGGATCGTCCTTGCCAGGCTCTTCTAATGACTTCTTATAGTTAGCGATCAAGGTAGCGTTTATGACATATACCCTAAGTCTATATGGTCTTAAACGCTTATCTTGGCTCAAGATCGATGAAACGTGGATGTGATAGACATTAGTCGATTCCATAGCGATAGATACTTTAGATAACTCTTTGTGCTTATTTAAAAGATCCAAGATATCGCTTGTGAGCTTCTTAGTCCCTATAGGAGAATTGTCATAAGACTTATTAAAGAATCTATCTTTATTGAAATTGATCGCACATACTTGGTTTTTGTCTAAGCTGACATCGATCCCGATGAATAAAGTACTTAGTGGCATCACTTACCTCCTTTCTATTCTTCTTTGAGTAAGATAGATATGCAGGTCTATTCCTATGCCTATAGCTTATAAACATCCTCGTTATCAGTATTCATCTTATTAGATGGCCTTCTACTGCGTGTCATCATAAGAGATACAACATTAGTGTTAGAATTCTACACTATACGCTTAGGGGCTCAGACTTTCAATAGAAGTCATCCTTTCGGAGCTACAGGAGGGAAAAGAGCTTGCCTGCATATAATCCTACAAGAGGATTATATAACATAGGACTTAGACCTTATGACAGATAAGGTGATATATCTGTCGAACTTAATATACGAGAGAGGGAAAAGATATGAAACATCTGTCTAAAGGAATGATGATAATTGCGCTGTCGTTATCTTTGTTTGGCTGTACCGCTGCACCTCAAGATAAACTGCATCTATTAAATGAAGATCCTGTTACTGTTGAACTTGGTTCTGATCTTGATCTTACTTTAGAAAACTATCTTGATACAAGTGAACTATCTGAAGAAGATCTTGATACCATAGTCGCCACACACTCGTGACTTCAGTCGTGAGTTAGGCGATTTTTCTTTTAAAGTTAACATACATATGGTATAATATACATATGGATAAAGATATTATATTATCAATACCACAAGATGTAACATATGGTCGAGGATATGTCTACTCACTGCAATATCATATAGTATGGGTAACTAAGTATCGCAAGCATGTATTTGTAGGAGATGTTGAAAAAGATATAAAGGAATATCTTCTTGAAACACTAAAAACTTTAAATATGAATGTTATTGCGTTGGAAATTATGCCTGATCATATACATCTTCTTGTAGATTGTAAACCGCAATTAAAGTTATCAGATGCAATCAAGATCCTTAAGGGTAATGTTGCAAGATGGTTATTCCTAAATCACCCTGAAATCAAAAAACAATTATGGGGTGGACATTTATGGAATCCATCCTATTTTGTAGCTACCGTCAGTGATAGAACACTGCAACAAGTTAAAAATTATATCGACAACCAAAAAATTAAATAATTAAACAGGAGATTAACAGTACGAAAATATATTCTACATATAGTGTTAAAATCAAACACTACAATCACATTTTTAAAGACACTATAAATGTTTACCGCAATGCTGTAGACTTTTTAATAAATGTTTGTCTTAAGGAGTGGGATAATATCTCTACTATAAAACAGGATTTTTTAAGACAGCAGTATGTGGAAAGATGCATACATGCCACTAAGGATAATCCTGATCCAAAATATGATTTTGACACTAAATTTTATAAGATGCCAAGTTATATGCGTCGTGGCGCAATCAATGAGGCGATCGGTAAAGTGTCATCTTATAAAAGTAATCTTGATAACTGGAATAAAAACCCTGTTGGCAAAAGACCATCTTGTCCAAAGGCTGGATACATATTTCCTGCAATGTATCGTACTATGATGTATGAAAAAATAGATGATTATACAGCCAAGGTTAAAGTCTATATTCGTAATACATGGGATTGGATTACGATAGACCTAAAAAAGTCTGATATAGATTATATAGAAAGATATTGTAAAAATCGTAAAAAGTGTGCTCCTACTCTTCAAAAAAGAGGCAAGGAATGGCTTTTAGATTTTCCGTTTGAAGAAAGGGTAAAGCTTACAAATAAGCTTATAGGCGATCGAACTATTGTTGCCGTGGATCTTGGTATTAACACTGCTGCTACGATTTCTGTTATGCGCTCAGATGGCACTATTCTTGGAAGACATTTTCTTAAACTCTCTAAAGAAATAGACCATTTAACGCATAGTATTAATCGTATTAAAAAAGCTCAACAACGCGGTGGTCGCAAAATGCCAAGACTATGGGCAAAAGTTAAAGGCATCAATAGCGATATATCTTCAAAGACAGCTGCTTTTATTATAGAAGTCGCTCAAAGGTATCAAGCTGATGTGATTGTATTTGAACATCTTGAAAAGAAAGGCAAAGTTCATGGATCTAAAAAACAGAAATTAAAACTTTGGCGTAGTCAAGAAGTACAATCTATTGTCTCAAACAAAGCTCATCGGCTTGGTATGCGTATAAGCCATATTTGTGCTTGGAACACATCAAGATTAGCTTATGATGGAAGTGGTATAGTATCACGAGGAAAGAATGGCGGTTTTAACACTTACGAACTTTGTAAGTTTAAAAATGGTAAAATTTATAACTGCGATCTATCTGCTTCTTATAACATAGGAGCTAAATATTTCATAAGAGAAATTTTAAAATCCTTAAATGAGAGTTTAAGGTTACACATTCAGGCAAAAGTTCCTGAATGTAGTAAGAGAAGCACCTGCACATTCTCTACTTTAATTAATCTAAATGCGGAGATTATATCCCTGGCGATATAATCATCTGAGTTTAGATCGTATGGTAGAAATGCAATCCGCCTATCTAAAGTAGGCGCAGTCATAAGACTGCTTATAGGAAGCACGCGGCTTTAGTCGTGTGAGGCTTCACAATGTCACTATTAAATTAGTAAGTGCTATTAAGAATTCCGAAGGTAAGATTGACCCTAACGCTAAAGAAGTAGAAAGTAAAGAATTAGGCTTTGGCTCAAAAGCCATCCTTATTACTTTAAATGATGAACAAGAAGTTATTGATGTCATAGCAAAGGATACTACTAAACCAGAGTTTACTAAGACTAAAGATGAATATGAAATTACCGAAGGTGATAAGCTCCCAGACATTAAAAAGGACTTTGAAGCTAAAGATTTATCTGATGTAACTATTTCGGTTAATACTGATGAAGTTAAAAATGATAAAGCTGGTGAATATAAAGCTACTGTTACAGCTACTGATACTTCAGGTAACAAGACAGAACATGAAGTAACTATCACGGTTAAAGAAAAACCAAAACAAACTGTAAGTACACCATCATATAGTGGTGGATCATCCTCTGGATCAACTTCTTCTGGAGGTGGTTCTTCATCGGGCAGTGGATCATCTTCTAATTCCGGAAGTACAGCAAGTCAAAGCTATCACAACAGCTCCTACGCTCAAGGGGTATTCCAGATCGTAAACGAAGAAAGAGCTAAAGCCGGCTTGCCTGCACTTAGCTGGGCTAATGATCTGGCTAGTGCCGCTAATATCCGAGCTGAAGAACTGGTTCAAAACCTTTCTCATACCCGTCCTGATGGATCAGTCTGTTTTACGATCTTTCCATCCGGTTATCCATGGATGGGCGAAAACATCGCCTGGGGACAAACTACTCCGGCCGATGCGATGAACTGGTGGATGAATTCCCCGGGACATAGAGCCAATGTCTTAAAAGAAGAATACAAATATCTTGGTGTCGGCTGTTATTACCATAGCGGCAGATACTATTGGGTTCAGGCATTCGGCGGCTGATCATACAATAAATATCGATCGTAAGCCATATTAAAAAGATGCAGTTTTGATTTGGCAAGATCGGCGGTATAAAGGCAAACCATTTAAAAATAAGCAAAAAAATATTGGCGAAGGGTGTATAATTTAAGTATGTCATTATATGAAGAACTAATGGGTAAAAATGCGATCGCTACACTCAAAGTGTCAAGAGAGCTGATCAAGTATTCTTTAGGCGATAAAATACCGACAGTGAGTGAATTTGTCGATTCTTTGAAATTGGCCAGAGGAACGGTACAGAATGCTTTGAAGACCCTTGTCGATCATGAGGCCATCCGTCTTGAATCAAGAGGCCATTTAGGTTCTTATTTAGTAAAGAAAAATATCAAGATCTTATTGAGGTTTGCCGGCATCGATTCACTTTTAGGGGCAATGCCTTTGCCATACTCGAAACGTTATGAGGGACTGGCGTCTGGTCTTATCGTTGCCATGGAAAACAATTATGAACTTCCGATCAATCTGGCATATATGCGTGGTTCCAAAAACCGCATCAGCATGGTGCTTCAAAAACGGTATGATTTCGCTATCGTATCTAAATATGCTGCTGATATGTTCACCCAGAATTATCCGGATGAAAAGATCGAGATCGTCATGGATTTCGGTCCCCGCTCTTATTTGAATTCGCATGTCATCATGTTTCATGATCAAAATGAAAAAGAGATCAAAGATCACATGAAGATCGGCATCGATTCAACTTCTGTCGATCAGAGTGCATTGGTAAAAGAAGTGTGTAAAGGTAAAGATGTTGAGTTTGTAGAGATCGAATATTCAAGGATCCTGGATCGGATCGTGGCTGGCGACATTGATGCGACAGTCATGAACGGGGATGAAGCCAAGGAGAAACATGTGCGGATCAAGATGGTTGAGATTGAGAATATGCAGGATGAGAATACAAGAGCAGCGATCGTCATCTCCAAAGATAACGACATCTTGGCCTATCTTTTAAGAGAACTTTTGGACATCAACACCGTTTTAAATATTCAAAAACTGGTCATAGATGAAAAGATCACGCCCAGTTACTAGTTTTTCTTTTAGATGAATATGCAGAATACAGTATTTTGTATTTTACTATTGACTTTTGTTTCTGGGGTGTTATACTGAATCTGTAAGTATGAAAGAGATCAAATGTGCTCGCTGCGGCAAGAGCCTTAAATATAACTTCAAATCGTTAAGTAAACATATCAAATGCGATCATTGCAATTTAGAGATGATTATCGATCCTCGCTCGCAAAGAATGCTTAAATATGTGCGGGGCTTGTTTGTAGCGATCGTTGTTTCGATATTGATGTATGGCTGCATGAAGCTGGGGACGATCGAAAGTTATGTGGCGATCATTATCGTTTGCTCGTTCACCTTGCTTCTGACACAGTTTTCTGATCAGCTGTGTTTACTTATTACAGATAAAATATTTCATTTGCGCTATATCGCTTATGAAAGACCTAAAGTTAAGGCAGCTAAGACTGCTAAGTCTAAAAGGAGATAGAAAATGGATTTTACTGAAAGACTTGATCTTTATCTTGAAGGCGGCATGATCGATGAAGATGACGTTAAAGATGTCAATGCGATCATTGCGGTATTCAAGGATAAGTATGGCATTACTTTGACGGAAGAAAATGCCGATACCTTTATTGCTCATCTTTGTGCGGCTTTCAACAGAAACAAGACTCATGAAGAGATCGATCCGGTGGGAGAAGAGATCTTAAACGAAATCAAAAGTCTTGATTCTTACGAAGAGTCTTTAAAGATGTTAGATGATGTTATGAAGGTAATGCAGCATAACACGCTCAATGAAACCGAGCAGAACTATGCATTACTTCATATAAACAATTTGATCGCTCGTGTCAGATAATGATGCGATGATCAAAAAAAGCACTTCATAATTAAGGGGAGGAAAGAAAATTATGGAAGGTTTAATTACTAATTTTGCATACCCTCAGATTTTCCGTGCCGTAGTCTTAATTGCAATCTGTGCTTGGGCTGCTATGCTATCACATTTGAACATTTCAAACTTCAATGATGGTGCTAGACCAGTCTTCCCGGAATTCATGGAAGGACGCATGAGCCGTGCAGAATTTGCAGTTGTCGTTACAGGTATGGGCTTTGGTTGGGTACTTACCGGCTTTACTCAATGGTTAGGAACCGGACTTATCGCTGTACACTTAACACTCATCGCTACTGACTGTTTAGGTGCCTGGTCACCAAACAGATGGGTAGCCTTGGTTATCGGTGGTCTATGGGGAGCTCTTTGTGCTTTCGGTACTGATTTCATCAACCAGGCTTTCGCAGCTTTACCATACAACTTCTTAAACGATCTGACTCAGATCTCTACACCGGTACTTCCGATCTTCTGTATGTTCCCGGCTGTAGCTATCGCCAGCCAGTTTGGTGCTAAGAACGGTATCATGACCGGTCTTATCGAAGCTATTATCTATATCGCCTGCACTCTTGTCGGCAGCGTTACTGTCGGTTCAGTATCGATCAGCTTATATCCATACACATTCGCTATGTTAGCCGGTATGATCTGCTTATTCGTCTTCGCTATCCAAAGCGCCAGAAAGAATAACGAATCATTAGATACTGATGCTGATACTGAAAACATCTTCACTAAGAATGCTAACCGCATTAAAGGCAACTGGATCTATCTTTGTGTTCAGGGCGGCTTAAATGCTTTAGGTATCCATGTACTTGCACAGGCTTATCAGCCTTATGTCTTACAGGCTGCGATCAATGCCGGTGATATGAGTACCTTCCAGTTAGCTATGATCGGTGTCATCATCGCCTTCATTCCGCTTATCGTTTCTACTTCACTGGCAACAGGTGTTTACCAGTCAGTTGGTTTAACTACTTGTATGTTGGTTGGTACGCTTGCTCCGACCTGGTGGTTAGCTCCGATCTTAGGTTTTGCCATCGAATTTGTTGAAATTCAATTATTAGGTTTACTTGGTAAAGCCTTGTCTAAGTTCCCAGAACTTACCAAGTGTGGCGACTACATCCGTGATGCCATGGTATCTTGTGTAAGCTTAGCACTTATCGCTGGTTCATTCTTAGCTTCTAACGCTACTTGGGGTGCTATCGGTATCATGATCGTCGGTGGTTTCTACGTTGTCAACGACGTTACCGGTCAAAGATTGCCAAAATCGGCTGTCGGTCCATTAGCTGCTGTTGTCGTAGGTATCTTGTACAACCTGATGATCGCACTGGGACTTGTCGTCTTGGTAGTTGCTTAATATAGGATAAAGGAGATTGCCATGTTAAAAATAGAATGCTGCGGTCTGACTTCTTTACAGACCAAACAGATCATTGAAAAAGAATTTGCCGGCAAGGCAGAAGCATATATCAACCCTGATATGATTGCTGCCCGCCATATTAAAAACGGTGAATCGGATTACTACTTAGGTAGCTGTATGACCGGTGGCGGCGGTTCGATCGCTACGGCCATCATGGTTTTGGGTTATGGAAATTGTCTGACCGTATCGAAACAAGGCAATTGTCCTAATGCCAAACAGATCCGTCACATGGTTTATTCAGGCAACCACAAAGCTTTCGGTTATGTTAAATCACATACCGAACAAGTGGTTCCGGCTTTAGTTCAAGCTTTAATCGATAAATCTGAAGGAAAGCCTGAATAATAAAGATGGTTGAATAGGGACTCATATTGGCGAGTCCCTTTATTTTTAGGAGGTAAATTAGATGATTCGTACAGTGCTGGGAGATATTAAAAAAGAAGAATTAAAAGTTACGATGGCACACGAACACTTTATCGTAGATCTAGATCATGTCAGACATGATGGCATATCCATGATCGAAACTTTAGAAGAAGTCGAACCGGAGATCAAAAAGATGATGGATCTTGGAGTCGATAGTGCTGTGGAAGTTACGACCATCGATATGTATCGTGATGTCAAGAAATTAAGACAGATCAGTTTGGATACAGGTTTAAAGATCGTATGTGCTACCGGTTTTTATTTAAGTGAATATCACCCTGATTATATCAAAGATATGACGGCAGAAGAGATCGCTGCCATCTTTGAAAAGGAACTCTTGGAGGGTATTGATGGTACCGACATCAAAGCCGGCATCATTGCTGAGATTGCTTCTTCGCCAAAAGAGTTTGTCGGTTATGAAGAAAAAGTCTTAAAGGCTGCTGCTATCGCTTCAGCCAAGACCGGCAGTGCCGTTTATACGCATACCGGCCGTTATACAGCTTTAAAGACGATCGAGATCCTTTTAGCGGAGGGCGTTGATCCGGATAAAGTGATCATCGGTCATCAGGATCTGATCGATGACAGTGAATATCATTTGTCTTTATTGAAATACGGGGTCAATCTGGGTTTTGATACCTGTGGCAAGAGCGCTTATATGCCTGATGAAACCAGAGCTGCCAATATCAAAAAGATCATCGAAGCCGGTTATGGCGATCATGTCGTTTTAAGCAATGATATTTCCCGTCGTACTTATTTCACAAGCTATAATCAAAACGGTTATTTAAGCGTCATGAAGATCATGGTGCCATTACTTAAAAAGATCGCTGTGAGTGATGAAGACATCAACAAACTGCTTTGTGTCAATCCGGCCCGTATTTTAGATAATGACTGGAGGTAAGCTATGTTTTTAAATAAATGTCTTGCCAATAACCGTCCTTTGATTGAATATGCCTTTAAAGCACATCAAAAAGGACTTATCCTGCCGGATACCTATCTTTTAGACCTGGATACAATCAAAGCCAATGCATCAGCGATGCTTAAAGAAGCTGATGATAACGGAGTCTTGCTCTATTTTATGCTCAAACAGATCGGCCGTAATCCTAAAGTCGGCAAAATGCTCATGGATCTAGGTTTTAAAGGGGCTGTGGTCGTAGATTATAAAGAAGCTTTAGTCATGATCGAAAACGGAATTCATATTGCCAATGTCGGTCATTTAGTACAGATTCCTAAAGCGGCTTTAAGAAAGATCATCGCTTCTAAAGTAGATGTCGTAACGGTCTATAGTTATGATAAGATCTTAGAAGTCAATGAAGTTGCTAAAGAATTAGGCATCGTCCAGCCCTTGCTTATCAGGATCACTGATGATGATGCTGAACTGTATTCTGGACAGGTAGCCGGTTTCAGTTCGGAAGAACTCAAAGACCTTATCGTCAAGATCGAAACTCTTTCTAATGTGAAGATCGGCGGTGTTACAGCTTTCCCGGCTCTTTTATATAACGAAAAAGAGGGAAAGATCACTCCAACAGCCAATATGAACGGTTTAAAAAGAGCGATGGCTATCTTAAAAGATGCCGGTTATGAAGATCTTTTGATCAATATCCCCAGTGCTACCTGCTGCTCATCGATCAAAGAGATCAAAGAGCTTGGCGGCAATACCGGCGAACCCGGTCATGGTCTGACTGGTACTACACCGCTTCATAAAGCAAGCGATGAAAAAGAGCGGGTCGGCTATGTCTATGTATCGGAAATATCTCATAATTTTAAAGACAAGAGTTACTGTTACGGCGGCGGTCATTATCGAAGAGGCCACATGGAAAATGTCCTGGTCGGCACTTCGCTTGATGATGCCAGAATGCTGAAAGTCAAGGCTCCAGATGATGATTCGATCGATTATCATTTTGAGATCAGTGAAAATACTAAAGTATCAGATACGGCTGTAATGTGTTTCAGAACACAGATCTTTACGACAAGAAGCCATGTAGCGATCGTGGAAGGTCTAAGCGAGGGCAAACCGGAAATCACAGGCCTTTATGATTCCCAAGGCCAAAGGATCAAACTGGATTTATGAAAAATCCTTATGAATTAAGACATCGGGTAGCTCTTTTAAACCCTTACCGCTCAGTCGTTAAAGTCTTGGATGCCAAAGAAGACGAGTATCTTGTCGGCATCAAAAATGTCAGCAGCATTCCTAATACTTTGATGCATAAGCTTGAAAAAGAAGGCTTCAGTCTGCATACGATCGATAAGAAGTCCCAATTAGCCGGAAGAGCGGTCGATACAGAACTGATCAATCCGATCAGCGGCCGTATGATGTCAGGATCATCTTCAGGTACAGCGATCAATGTCTTCAGCGGCATCAATGATCTTGGTATCGGCAATGATGGCGGCGGCAGCGTACTTGCTCCGGCTATCAGTTTAAATATATTGTCATTCATCTCTAAACTGATCGAAAAAGATCGGGATATGAATTTAAAACCCAATACCGATGGGATAGTGGCTTCTAATTCGATCGGTTTCATGGCTCGTGACAAAGAGATCCTTTATAAAGCCATTAAGGTCGCTATCGGGGTAGAAATGGCTGATGACTATGGCAAAGTCTTATCTGATCAAAAGTATGAGGGCATTAAAAGCGAAGTCATCAAGATCAAAGATCCTCTGGCTCCCCGAAATGAATTAGTGCCATATCTTAAAGATATTTTAAGCAAATGTGACATCTTTATGATCAAGGAAGGACCGATCGATCTTGACGGTTTTGGCGACAGTCTTTTCGGTCATTTTGATAAGAGAACTAAGGCGATTCAAGAAGCCAGCGGCAAGGGTTATGTCAGAGTCTGCAATATCGCTGGCGCCAGTGCTATGTCCTTGCCTTTAGAGGGTCTAGGCGAAGCATTATTGTTGATGTGCGAGTCAAAGGAAGACAAGATCGCCAAGCTGCTTAAACTGGGATCGCTGATAAATGAGGTTCATGATGAACTCATTGAGAGATATTTTTTGGATTTGAACAATTATTTTAACGAAGGTTATCAAATATAGGGGGTAACAGAGATGATAAATACATATCCGCTTCACAGTATCACACTTGAAGAAGCGATGCAAAAACAGTTTAAAATGGTTTCCTGTATCATGGATAATTTTGAGGGGCATGAAAGTTTGACGAGAGGTGATTTAGGTGTCCATCAGCCGGAGAATCAGCCGCTTACGACTTTAAAGGCTGAAAAAGCTGTCGCTCAATTCTTTGGTGCCGAAGCAGCCATCATGGTAAGAGGAGCAGGCACAGGAGCTATCCGTTATGCCTTGGCAGCTTCTTTAAAAGCTAACGATAAGATATTGATCCATGATGCCCCTGTCTATTCCACTACCGTGAACAGTTTTGAAATGCTGGGTCTAAACGAAGTCAGAGCGAATTATAATGATCTGAATGATGTTTTAAAGACACTTAAAGATAATCCGGACATTAATGGTGTTCTGATCCAGCATACCCGTCAAAAGATCGATGATTCCTATGATATGGAAGAAGTTATCAAGACGATCAAAGAATATGACAGTGAACTGCCGATCGTTATCGATGATAATTATGCTGTGATGAAAGTTAAAAAGATCGGTTCGGAATGCGGTGCTGATCTTTCCTGTTTCTCGACTTTTAAACTGCAGGGTCCACAAGGCATCGGCATTGTCGTCGGCAAGAAGAAATATATCGATAATATCCGCAAGATGCATTATTCAGGCGGTTGTCAGACCCAGGGCTTTGAAGCTTTGGAAGTCTTGCGGGGACTTACCTATGCACCAGTCTTATTGGCTATTTCCAATATCACGGCTACCAATGTCTATAACCGTTTAAAGGCTGGCGAGATCAAAGATATTAAAGATGCTTATATCGCCAATGCCCAATCAAAAGTCCTGTTAGTGGAGTTTGAAAGACCGATCGCTAAAAAGGTCTTGGCCGCTGCAGAAAAAAGAGGCGCTCTCCCCAATCCAGTGGGAGCAGAATCCAAATATGAGATCGCTCCGCTGTTCTATCGGGTATCAGGCACTTTCTTAAAAGCTGATCCAAGTTATGGCGATCACATGATCAGGATCAATCCTAACCGCTGCGGCGAAGAGAAGATCATGGAGATCTTAAAGGAAAGCATCAAGGAGGCTATGAATGTCTAAAAGGTTTATTATCATCGTTTTAGATGGTTTCGGGATCGGAGCGATGCCTGATGCCAAAGAAGTAAGACCTGGCGATGAAAAGGCCAATACTTTAAGAAGCATCCTGCATGATCATCCGGATCTGAAACTTCCCAACTTGGAAAAACTGGGTCTGATGAATGCCTATGGTGAAGAGAGCCAATGCATGAAGTTCAGCAAAGATGCCAATTTCGGCAAGAGTATGCTGATGCATTATGGCGCTGATACCTTCATGGGTCATCAGGAGATCATGGGTACTTTGCCTAAAAAACCGGATGTCCATCCTTTCCAGCAGAAAGTTGATGAAGTGGCTGAACATTTAAGAAAACATGGCCACAAGGTAGAATTTAGAGAAGAAGCCGGTTTGCGTTATATCGTTTGTGATGATTATGTTACCGTCGCTGACAACCTTGAAGCTGATCTTGGCATGTGCTATAACGTTACTGCACCATTAGATTTTATTTCTTTTGAAAAAGAGCTTGAGATCGGTGAATTAGTCAGAGAAGTCGTTACGGTCGGCCGAGTGATCGTCTTTGGCGGCAGCGGCAATACGATGGATGATCTCTATAATGCTCAAGAAGTTAAACAGGGCAAATTCATCGGCGTAGCTTCAGCTAAATCTAAATCTTATGAAAAGAATTACCATTGCCGTCATTTAGGCTATGGCGTCAATAAAAACGTTCAGGCGCCGACAATCCTTACAAAACATGGCATCCCTTGCATCTTGATCGGCAAGGTGGCCGATATCGTCGCCAATGACAAGGGTGAAAGCATCTCTTGTGTGCCGACAGAGGAATGTTTAAAACTGACTGTCAAAGCTGTCAGGGAACATGATATCGGCTTTATCTGTACCAATGTGCAGGAAACCGATCTGGCCGGCCATGCTCAAGACAGCACTCGTTATAAAGAGATCTTAGAGATCGCTGATAAAGGCATCGGCGAACTGCTGCCGCTTTTAAGCGAAGATGATATCCTGATCGTTCAGGCTGATCATGGCAATGATCCTGATATTGGCAACAGCAAGCACACCAGAGAATGTGTTCCTTTACTGATCTACCGCAAAGGTTTAAAAGGCGTCAATGTCGGAGTTCGCAAGACGATGTCGGATAATGCTGCTACCTGCCTTGATTATTTTGGTGTCGAAGCGCCGGAAAACGGTACATCATATCTCGATCTACTTGAAAACGTTTACTAAAAAAGATTGAAAACTGTCTGGTAATATATTAAAATTGTTTATGTAAGTAAACAAAACACACGGGAGGAAAATATGAAGGAAATTAAAGTTGTTGTGATCGATCCGGTTGGTTTACATGCTCGTCCTGCTACAGTAGCAGTAAATGCAGCCAGCAAATTCAAGAGTGAAGTTAAGGTAACTTATAAAGATCGTAGCGTAAACATGAAATCGATCATGGGCGTTATGTCATTAGGTATTCCTACTCAGTCGGAAATCACGATCACTTGCGATGGCGAGGATGAAGATGTTGCGATCCAAACTATCGAAGAGATTTTAAAGACTCAAAAAGTCATCGGTTAATTTAATATTATCTGTCAAATAGGAGGCTTATGCCTCCTTGTTTTTTAGGGAGGAATATATGCAAGAGTATCAAAATAAATATAATTACTGGTTAAACCATGAAGATCTTGATCCCGGTTTAAAAAATGAACTTTTAAGCATGGATGAAAAGAGTAAAGAAGATGCTTTCTATACCGATGTCAAATTCCAGACAGCCGGTATGAGAGGACTGATGGGAGCAGGTACTAACCGTATCAATATCCATACTATCCGCAAAGCTACGATGGGCTATATCAATTATTTAAAGAAATTGACTAAAGAACCTAAGATCGCCATCTCTTATGACAACCGTCATGGTTCTAAAGAGTTTGCCTATGATTGTGCCAAACTGATGGCTTCTTATGATATTGAAGTCTATGTGGCTTCTTCTTTAAGACCGACTCCGGAATTATCTTTCATGGTCAGATACTATCATTGTGACGGTGGTATCATGATCACGGCCTCTCATAATCCTAAAGAATACAACGGTTATAAGCTTTATGATGAAAACGGCTGTCAGTTAGTTCCTGATCTTGCTGCTAAAGTCATTGCCGAGATCGATAAGCTTGAAGATGTTTTGGCTATCAAACCGTCTTATGATGAATCGAAAGCTAAATATCTCCACGAAGTAGATAAAGAGGTCGATGAAGCCTACTATGAAAATGTCTTATCGATCCGTTTAAGAAAAGATGTCAATAAAGATTTCAAGATCGCTTTCTCGCCTGAACATGGTGCCTCTAACCATCCGGTAAGAGATTGTCTAAAGGCAGCAGGCTATACTGTTATTCCTGTCGAAGCCCAATGCACGCCTGATCCTGATTTCTCACAAACGAAAACACCTAACCCGGAAGAAGCTGATGCCTATATCGAAGTATTGGCTTTAGCTAAAAAAGAAGATTGCGATCTTATTTTAGTCTGTGATCCCGATGGCGATAGAATGGGTGTCGGCATCAAACATTCAAACGGTGATTACGTCATCTTTAACGGCAACCAGACCGGAGCTCTGCTTTTGGAATACATCCTTTCTACCATGAAGGAAAAAGGCCTGATGCCTGAAAATCCGGTCATGTTCAATACTATCGTGACAAGCGATATCGGTGAAGCTGTAGCCTCCTGTTACGGTGTTGAAACTGAAAAGACCTTGACCGGCTTTAAATATATCGGTGATAAAGTGGCTAAATATGAAAAAAATCATGCCAAGAATTATGTCTTTGGTTATGAAGAATCCTATGGCTCTTTGATCAAACCTTTTGTCAGAGATAAAGATGCCACTCAAGCCTGTGTGATGCTGGCGGAAGCATGTGCTTACTATCGTGAAAAAGACAAGACGCTTAAAGATGTCCTGAATGAGATCTATGATCGTTTAGGCGCTTATTATGATTCACAGTTATCGATCTCCTTGCCAGGCCAGGATGGTGCTGTCAAACTGCAGAAGATCATGAGCGAGATGCGTGAAAATCCGATCAAAGAGATCGACGGCAACAAGGTCGTCAAATATGAGGACTATAAAGAAAGAAAGGTCTATGAGGGCGATAAAGTTACAGCGCTTGAAGGCTATGATGTCACAGATGTCTTGAAGTATTATTTTGCTGACGGCTCATTTGTCGCCATCAGACCAAGCGGAACTGAACCAAAGTGTAAAGTTTATTTCTCGATGAAAGATACGGATATCAATAAGGCCAAGAATAAAAATGACCGCTATCATCTAGTCCTTAAAGAGCTGTTGAAATAATGGATTTAAAAGAATACGCTGCGAATAATCATGTCCCCATCATTAAAGATGGGGGTCTTGATTTTATAATAGCTTTGATCAAAAAAGCTGACTGCAAGATGATTCTGGAACTGGGCAGTGCCATTGGCTATAGCGCCATAAAGATGGCTAAAACAGCTGCGGACATCTATATCGATACTCTTGAAAAAAACGAAGAGATGTACTTAAAAGCCAAGGAGAATATCGCTGAAGCTGCTTTAAATGATAGGATCAGCATCTATCATACCGACATCAAAGATTTCAAGACGGACAAGCTATATGATCTGATCTTTGTCGATGCGGCCAAAGCTCAATATTACAACTATCTCAATCAGTTTATCGGCAATCTGAAAGAAGACGGGGTCATGGTCTTTGACAACATTGCTTTTCATGGCATGGTCAAAGATCCAAGTTTGACTAAAAACCGCAATACTAAAGCCTTAGTGAAAAAGATCAGGAAATTTAAAGAGTTAGTGCAAGAAGATGATAGATTTGATATAATGATTTATGAAGACATTGGAGATGGTATCCTTACGCTTAGGAGGAGGAAGAATAGATGAAATTAAAAAATGTCGTTCTGATCGGTGTAGTGGCTTCAATCATGGCCTATCTTAACAACAATCTTGAACTTGAAGAAAACGACAGACGCATCGATGAACTTTTTGAAGAAGTAAAAGCGATCGTAGCCGAGAAATTAAATAACTTTGATTTAGAAGAAAGACTGGCTGGACTTGATGAGGAAGTCAGTGAAGATGTAAACAAGGCTAAAGAAGTAGCCAGCGAGATCTCTGACAACCTGATCAAAGAATTGAATGAGGCCGTTGATTCGATTTTGAATAGAGAAGATGAAGAAGTAAGTAAAGAAGACGAAAGAAGAGAAGAGCTCGTTAAAGAATTGGAAGCTTTATTGGCGGAAGTCGAACCGAGTGAAAGACCCAAAGAAGATGAGAAAGTCTTTATCCCTAAGATCGAACCTTTCTATTTAGAAAGTGATGATGACAAGGTCAACGAATACGAAGATAAAGTATCAGTCTTGAATGTCGATATACCTAAAGAAATACCTAAGATCGAAAACTTCGTCTTAGAAAGCGATGATGACAATATCTATTATGAAGACAGCGTCAATGTCCTCACTCATGACGATGAAGAAGAAGTTTCTTTGGATGATGAATACTTAAAACAGATCAAAGAAGCGATCGATAAAGTTGAAGATGTTTCAAGCGATGTCCTAAAAACAACAGATGAGGAACCTAAAGAGATCACTAAAGATGAGATCGATGAACTTTTTTCTGAGATCATCAATGAAGAAAACAGCGAAAACGAAGGCAAAGAAGAAGTCAGCGATGAATATTTGGAAAGTCTTTTAAATGATCTTAAAGATGCTATTCCAGAAGTCAAAGAAGAAACAGTCGATGTTTATGCTCAGATCAATGAACTCTATCCTTATCTGAGCCGCAACTTCATCAGAGCAGTCTACGATCTTAAAGAAGCTATCGCTACTGAATATCCTTTGGATGTCAAAGTGCTGGTCTTGCATCGTTTGTCTTTTGTCGATCTTGATGATCTAAGACAGTTTACTGAGATCGTATTGCATCATGATTATCGGGTCAATGTCGATGAGAAACAGATGATCGTTGATATTTTCAAAGAATTTAAAAATACTGACGGCAAGATCTTAACCAATATCTTCGAGATCGCCAACCAGGCTAAGCTTTTAAACGGCGAATACGAAGGTTATCGGGTAGAAGTCAGAGAGTAAGTATCGCTAAGGCGATACTTTTTATAGAGGTAAAAGTATGAAAAAAATAGTGCTTACGATATTGGCGGTAGCGATCATTGCGATAGCTGGTACAGGCGGTTATCTTTATTACCGCTATCTCGAAGACAACAAGACCACTCCGATGTATCTGGCTTCTTTTCAAAAGGAAGTGGCAGCTTTGGATGATGAACAGAACCCTGTATCGCTCATCAGAGGACAAAGCGTTTCGATGCGCCAGAAAGTTGATACTTTCAATGATAAAGAGTATCATCTGATAACTTTGGAAAACGGTGAGAGTTATTATGTATTGA
The DNA here is from genome assembly GCA_944326825.1 of uncultured Erysipelotrichaceae bacterium. Lineage (GTDB taxonomy): Bacteria > Bacillota_I > Bacilli_A > Erysipelotrichales > Erysipelotrichaceae > JAHHTG01. The sequence goes on along the minus strand of CALVFL010000008.1, from coordinate 17,590 downwards.
GTGAAGATCTTGTTGATAGTTTTGAAAAGTGTGTTAAAGAAGAAATCCTTTTGGCCTATCGGCCAAGCGTCATCTATGAAAATGACAGTGATGCCAAGATCCTGGAGCGGCCGTTATTCGTAAATGAAGAAGTAAAGGTCATCGGTTTTGATAAACTCGATGAAAACGGGGAAGTGAATAAATATAAGATTGCCATCGATGGTGTAGAAGGTTATGTTTACGGCAAGTATCTAACCCAAGGTATACCTTCAGAAATGGAATATCTTTCTTATCATATCGATAGAGAAGATCTTTATGGCGGGGGCAGCGGCGATAATTTAGACTATTATCCAAATGAAAAGCCTTCCTTCAGCGATAATGTCATGCCCGAGTATGTAAAGGCCATCTATCTTGGTGCTGGTGCTGTAAACAACATCGATGCCTATATCGATCTGGCTTTGAGTTCGGACATCAATACCCTGGTCATCGATATCCGGGATACGGATGTAATATCTTATGAATCAGAGATCCTGAAAGAATATTCACCAACATCCTATAAAAGAGCCTATATGACTTTTGAAGATTATCAGACCCAGATCAAAAAGGCTAAAGATGCCGGTTTATATCTTGTGGGCAGGATCACGGCTTTTAAAGATACCTATTATGCTCAAGATCATCCGGATAATGCGATCTATGACAATTTTGCCGATGATATTTTCTATCATGGCAGCGCTTATTGGCCGACACCTTATTCCCGTGATGTCTGGGAATACAATGTCTTGTTAGCTAAGGAAGCAGTTACGCAGATGGGATTCAATGAGATCCAGTTTGATTATGTCCGCTTTCCTGATCTGATCTCAAGTTATGAAGAAAGCGGCCAGATCGATATGCGCAATACTTATAATGAAACTAAAGCTCAAGCGATCCAAAGGTTCTTGATGTATGCCGCTGATGAACTTCATGAAGTCAATGCCTATGTATCAGCCGATACTTTCGGCGAAACTTCTAACGCCTATGTTACAGCTTATGGTCAATACTGGCCAGCGATCTCCAATGTAGCAGATGTCATCAGTTCGATGCCTTATCCTGATCATTTCGGTTCTCATGACTATGGCATAAGTGAATATGTCTGGGAAGTTCCGTATAAATTATTATCAAATTGGGGAAGCATAGCCAAAGAGCGCCAAAATGAGATCCCGACCCCTGCTAAAGTCAGAACCTGGATCCAAGGTTATGACTCGATCAAGAGTCCGTATGTGGTCTATGATGCCGACAAGATCTATGAACAGGCAATCGCTTTAAATGAACAGGGACTCGATGATGGCTTCATCGTCTGGAATGCTGCTTCAAGTTTAAGCAAATATCAAAGCTTTACTTCGGCTTTTAAAAGATTGCCGTAAAGATATATTTTAAAATTCTTAATCGTAAAGACGGATATGATCCTTTATTGTTTAAGGTCATATCCTTTTTATTTAGTGAAGTTGAATAATGGAATTGAGGTTGCTATAATGAATGTGTAGTACAATGTACTTCCAAAGGAGGATGACTTTATGAGTTTTTCAATCAGATTAACCGAAAGCGAAAGAAAACTTGCCGAAAGTTACGCTAAGATCCATGGCATTTCAGTAGCCGAGGCTTTCAAAAGATCTTTGTTTGAAAAGATTGAAGATGAGTATGATATCACTGTCGCTGATGAAGCTTATCGTGAATATCTTAAAAACCCTAAAACCTATACTCATGAAGAAGCCAAGGAACTTTTAGATTTATGAGTTACAGCGTAGAATATACTGAACGGGCAATAAAAGAACTTAAAAAGCTTGATAGATATACAAGACAGATAATTTATGCCTGGATCGGAAAAAATCTGGTCGGTTGCGAAGATCCTCACAGACAGGGCAAACGATTAACAGTGAATCACAGCGGACAATGGCGTTATAGAATCGGTGATTATCGTTTGATCTGCAAGATCAAAGACGAAGAGTTGATAATACTGGCTTTGTCTGTCGGCCATCGAAGAGAAGTTTATAAATGAAAGCACAGGTTCCCGGATTTATGGGAGCTTATTTATTAAAAGAGAACTTCTTACTAAAAACTTATTTTTATAACTGATAGAGTGTATAAAGGACAGAGTATATCCTTTTAATTATGAAAACGAGAGTTTATAATTGAGATATGAAAGTGACGATCGGTCTTTTAGCTCATGTAGATGCAGGGAAAACGACTTTAAGTGAAGCCCTTTTATACATGTCTAAATCTATTTTAAAGCTCGGCCGGGTCGATCATAAAGACAGTGCTTTGGACTACAGTGCTTATGAAAGACAAAGAGGCATCACTATCTATGCCAAGGAAGCCCGTTTTACTTATCGGGATCAGGAATATATTTTAGAAGATACGCCCGGTCATTTAGATTTCAGTGCCGAAATGGAAAGGGTCTTGCCGATCCTTGACTATGCTATATTGATCATTGACATGAGCAGCGGCCTCAAATCTTATACTAAGAAGATCTTTCAGCTTTTAAAACGTTATCATATACCGGTATTATTCTTTTTAAACAAGAAAGATCTCGCTTTTGAAGATGAAGATACAGTCCTAAACAGGATCAAAAAGGAATTAGAAGCTGAGATAATAAATTTTAATAATGAAACTTATTTGGAAGAAGCGGCTTTTTTGGATGAGCAGCTGTTTGAAGAATACCTTAAAAATAACACTATCGACGATGAAAAGATCAGGGAACTCTTTAAAAAAGAAAAGTTTTACCCATGCCTTAGCGGCTCGGCTTTAAAACTCAGCGGCATAACCAAGCTTTTAGAAGTCATCGCTTTACTTTTTAAGCCTAAGGAATATCCTTCAGAATTTAAAGCTTATGTCTATCGCATCAATCATGATCCTAAAGGCAATCTTTTGACATATTTAAAGATCAACGGCGGCAGTTTAAAAGTAAAAGAATTCATCAAAGATGAAAAGGCTGATGAATTAAGACTTTATTCAGGCAACTCTTATAAAACAGTAAATGAAGTAGTGGCTTCTGAACTGGTAGCGATCAAGGGTCTGAAGAATCTTTTGATCGGTGAATATATCAATGATGATAAAAAGGATCTGAACAAAGAGATGGTGCCTTTTTTAAACTATGAAGTCATGATCGAGGATTCTAAAAGAAATGAGTTAGTCAAAGCTTTAAAGCAGCTGCAAAGGGAAAATCCCAGCTTAAATGTCAAGACGGATGAGTGTGTCAGAGTTTCTTTGATGGGGCTTATGGATAAAGAACTTTTAAAAGAAGAGCTTAAAAAGCAGGGTCTGGAAGTAGAGTTTGTCAAAGGGGAAGTAAATTATGAAGAAACGATCTTGAAGGACAGTTACGGGATCGGTCATTTTGAACCTTTAAGACATTATGCCGAAGTGCATCTCCGCCTTAAACCTTTAAAAAGAGGTGCAGGAAGGATCGTTGCCAACCCTTACAATCTGAAAGACAACTATCTTGATTTTGCGATGAATTATTTAAGCGAGCACCAGTTTAAAGGGGTTAAGGGCGGTTATCCTTTAAATGATGTCCATATTTCTTTAGAAGCGATCAAAACTTCTTTAAATCATACTGTCAATGATGATGTGAAAAGAGCTGTTGATTTTGCGTTGCGTAATGCTTTACTGGTTAATGAAAGTGTGATCCTAGAGCCTTTTGAAAGCTTCAGAGCAGAGGTGCCGACAGCTGATACAGCCCATTTCATCTATCTTTTGGATGCTTATCAAACAAAGTATGAGATAAGCACAAAAGAAGATCTGAATATCATCAAAGGCATTATCAGTTTAAATGATCTAAATAAACTGCTGGATGATGAGTATATCATTCGCAATCATCTTTATATTGATCATAGTTTTCATGGTTTTGATACAGCCAAAGTGCAAAAGCGTGATTATGATCCTTTAAATGATAAAGATGAACTCAGCGGCAGCATCTTCTTTAAAAAGGGCGCCGGTTATTATGTGAGTGCTGAAGAAACTTTTGAATTGGCTCATATTAAACCGCTTTTAAAAGTTGATAAGGGCGAAGTGGCTGTTTATAACCGTTTGAAGGTTGATGATGATGAAGTGAAAAAAGTATTTGCGAAGGCCAATCCTGTTAAAAAAGACAAGTATATGAAAAAGACAGTCAAGCCTAATTCTAATTACAAGACCAAAAGCAAGCCCAAAGAGAAGCTTTATCTCGTTGATGGCTACAATGTCCTTTATGCTTATGATGATCATGAGGATCTGGACAGTCTTTTAAATGATCTCAGTTTTTATCGCAGTATGAAAAAGGCCAAGATGTGGGTGATTTTTGATGCCTATAAAGTCAATAATCCTTCCAAAAAGGGAAACGATGACTTCAAGATCATCTATACTCCCAAGAATGTAACGGCCGATGCCTATATTCAAAGACAGGTCAAGGAACTGGAAGATGATTATAATATCACGGTCATCAGTGACGATAATCTGATCCAGGTATCTATATTTTCTGATGGAGCCTATCGTCTTTCTACGAGGACTCTATTCAGCGAGATCGCTTATTTAAAGGATAAAGCGATGAAACAGCATAATGAAAAGGAGCATTTATGAAAAAGTATGTTTTAGCGATCGATCAGGGAACGACATCAACAAGAGCGATCTTGTTTGATAAGAAACAAAGGATCGTTGCATCGGAGGCTAAAAGCGTCAAGAATATCTTTAAAAATGACGGCTGGGTGGAGATGGATGCCAATGAGATCTGGACTTCAGTTTTGGGGGTCATTGCCGACATCTTTCAAAATCATGAGATGACACCTAGCGAAGTGGCAGCGATCGGCATTTCCAATCAAAGAGAAACGACGATCGTCTGGGATCGCAAGAGCGGCCTTCCGGTCTATAACGCCATCGTCTGGCAATCACGGCAGACTTCCGCTATCGTTGAACGCTATAAAAAGATGGGAGTCGAAGAGCTGATCAAAGCCAAGACCGGACTGATCTTAGATCCTTATTTCAGTGCCACAAAGATCCGCTGGATCTTAGAAAACATCAAGTTTAAATGTCCTGTTGAAGATCTGATGTTCGGAACGGTCGAAACCTGGCTGTTATATAAGATGACGCTTGGCAAAGTTATTTTAAGCGATGTGACCAACGCTTCAAGAACGCTCCTTTTTAACATTCATACTTTAAAGTGGGATGATGAGCTTTTGAAGCTATTTGAAATACCTGAAACGATGCTTCCTGAGATCACTGACAACGCAAAGATACTGGGTTATATCGATCCTAACTTCTTCTTTAATGAAAGCGTGCCGATCGCTTCGATCATCGGTGATCAGCAGGCTTCTTTATTCGGACAATCCTGTTTTGAAAAAGGGGCGATCAAGAATACTTACGGTACCGGCGGATTCTTGCTTATGAACACCAAAGAAGAGATCGTCGATTCAAAAGACGGCCTTTTGACAACGGTCGGCTGGTGTATTGGCGAAGAGGTCACTTATGCTTTAGAAGGCAGTATCTTCACTTCCGGATCGCTTTTACAATGGTTAAGAGATAGCTTGCACTTGTTTAAAGATGTCAATGATACCGAAAAGATCGCTGCTTCAGTTCCTTCAAGCCAGGGCGTGATCATCGTGCCGGCCTTTGTCGGCATGGGAGCACCATACTGGAAAAAGGAAGCTCGAGGCATGATCTTCAATTTAAAAAGAGATACCGACTATCGCCATATCATCAGAGCAGCTTTAGAAGCGATGGCTTATGAAGCCAAAGATCTTATTGATATCATGCAAAGTGCCAGCAACACTATCATAAATGATCTGAAAGTGGATGGGGGTGCCAGCAAGAATAATTTCTTATTACAGTTTCAAAGCGATATCCTGAATATGAATGTCATCCGCAATAAAGTCAGTGAATCGACTGCTTTAGGAGCGGCCAGACTGGCAGGTTTGGCTGTCGGCTTTTATGAATTTGATGATTTTAAATACGATGATGTTGAGATCTTCAGACCAAAGATGAGTAAAGAAGAAGCTGATAAACTATATGAAGGCTGGCTGAAGGCGGTCAAGGCCTGCGTTGAATATTAAAAAAACGCCCTTCCGTTTGGGGCGAAAATAAACGAATATATTTAATAGAAAAAGGAAAATGAAAAGAAAACTTCGTTTATTTGTATCTATGATTATAAACAAATCATCAAACAATGCAACAGTTTTACTTGAAAAACGCTAGTTTTTATTAAGAATGGCTTAAAAAGATCAAAACATATTATAAAGACATAAATGACAAAGAGAATAATTTTAAAGTTTAATCATCATTAGAGATGCTATAATGTTAGGTATGAATAAGACAAGAAAGATGGCCTATTTAACTTTGTTTATCGCTCTTGAGATCGTGATGTCGATCGTTCCTTTTTTAGGTTATATTCCTTTGGGGGTCATTAATGCTACGACTTTGCATATTCCAGTTATCCTGGCAGGCATGATCATTTCTAAAAAAGAAGGAGCGATCGTCGGCTTAGTCTTTGGTATTACATCTTTGCTTAAGAATACTTTTGAACCGAATGCCACATCCTTTCTTTTTTCGCCGTTTTATTCCTTGAATGGAACAAGCGGCAATATCATGAGTATTTTTATCGCTATCGTGCCAAGAGTATTGTGCGGTTATATGGCCGGTCTAATCTATGAAAAGATCAAAGTCAAAGGCAATTTGAGGATCATGATCGCCAGCGGCTTAGGAGCCTTTATCAATACGGCTTTAGTTATGGGTATGGCTTATCTGTTTTTCAAAGATGCTTATGCTTTGGCTACGGGTAATGAGGTAAATGTCATCTTTAAAGTTATTTTGGGTGTCGTGGCTACAAATGGCGTAGCGGAGATAATCGTAGCGATGATCTTCAGTCTGATCGTGATGAAAGTAGCTGCTAAAGTTATTGTGAGGGATTGATATGCAAAAATGTGTCTTGGTAGGAGTATCCAGTTCGATCGCTGCTTATAAAAGCGTTCAGCTAGTCAGCGATCTTTTGAAGAAGGGTTATGATGTTGAAGTGATGATGACCGAAAATGCCACTAAATTCGTCACGCCGCTGACTTTTTCTTCTTTAACGAAGCATAAGACGGTCTATGAGATGTTTGAAGATGATATCGATTACGATATCAAACACATCTCTTTGGCTAAAAAAGCCGATGTTTTGATCATTGCTCCGGCAACGGCCAATGTGATTGCCAAACTGGCTAACGGCATCGCCGATGATTTTTTGACGACTACAGTCTTAGCTTCCAAGGCGCCTAAGATCATCGCTCCGGCTATGAATACCAATATGTATGAAAACGAGATCACAAAGGCCAATCTTGCTAAACTTAAAGAAATGGGCTTTATCATTATCGAGCCAGAATATGGTCTTTTGGCCTGCAAGGATGAAGGCAAGGGCAAGTTAGCCAATATCAGTACTTTGATCGAAGTGATCGAAAGTACTTTGGTTAAAGATAAATATTTAAAAGGCAAAAAAGTGATCGTTACGGCCGGCCCGACTAAAGAAGCCATTGATCCGGTACGTTTCATCACCAATCATTCCAGCGGCAAAATGGGCTATGCTATTGCCAGGGCCGCTTATGCCTTGGGGGCTGAGGTCACTTTGGTGAGCGGCGAAGTCGATCTTGATAAACCTTATGGGGTAAACATGGTCCAAGTAAAAAGTGCCAAAGAGATGTTTGAAGCGATGAAGGAACTCTATGCTGACAGTGATTATGTGATCATGGCTGCCGCAGTAGCAGATTATAGACCTTTAGAATATGCTTGCGGCAAGATCAAAAAGAACAGTTCCTCTTTAGAACTTAAACTGACTAAGACAGATGATATTTTAGCTTATCTTGGCCAGCATAAAACACATCAGAAATTGTGCGGCTTTGCGATGGAAACAGATGACCTTTTAGAAAACGCCAAGCACAAATTCGATATAAAGAATTGCGATCTTCTGATCGCCAATGATTTAAGTGAAGAAGGTGCCGGTTTTAAACATGATACCAACGCTGTCTATATCATATCTGCTCAAGAAGTAAAAAAGATGCCTTTGATGGCTAAAAGCGATCTGGCTTATCTTATTTTGAAAGCATTATACGAGGTGAAATAAAATGTTGCTGGTTGCAGATATCGGAAATACCAACATAACTTTTGCGATCTATGAAAATGAAGAGATCACGGCTACTTACCGTTTGACGACCTGGTTTAAAAGAACGGGTGATGAGTATGGTTTTATGATCACTCACTTTTTAAATTCCGCCGATGTCAGAAAAGAAGATGTTGAAGATGTCATCGTCGCTTCAGTCGTGCCTAAGATCATGCACTCCTTTATAAACAGTATCCGCCGTTACATAGGAAAAGAGCCGATCATCGTATCTAAAGATCTTAATCTTGGCATCAAGATCGATTATGACAATCCTCAAGAAGTCGGAGCTGACCGCATCGTTGATGCGATCGGTGCTTATTATCACTATGGTGGCGATCTTTTGGTGATCGATTTCGGTACGGCTACGACTTTTGAATATATATCATCTGACGGCACTTATCATGGCGGTTCGATCATGCCTGGCCTTGAGATCAGCAGCGAAGCTCTTACTTCTAAAACCGCTAAACTTCCTGAGATCGCTATTAAGCCTATAGATACCCTTGTCAATAAAGACACGATCAGCGCTATGCAGGCCGGCTTATTTTTAGGCTATATCGGTTCAGTGGAATATCTGATCAAAAGATTTAAAGAAGAGATCCAAAAAGATCTCAAAGTCATCGCTACCGGCGGTCTGGGTCGGATCATTTCCGAGAATACGGACAGTATCGATATCTATGATGCTAAATTGACATTTAAAGGACTAAAGAAGATCTATGACCTCAACCGCTAAAAAAGCCGGCATCTTATTGCCGATCAGTGCTTTGCCCACGACATCCGGTATCGGTGATTTTGGGGAAAGTGCCTATGAATTTATCGATCTTATTAAAAAGGGCGGCTTTAAAGTCTGGCAGATCCTGCCGCTTAATCCTTTGGGATATGGGAATTCTCCCTACCAGCCTTATTCATCTAAAGCTTTTGATGAGATCTACATCTCTTTAAACGATCTGTTAAAAAGAGGTCTTATCAAAAAGATCAAGCCTTATAGAAAAAGTAATACTATCGGTTATGAAAGAGTACGGTCTTATAAAGAACTGTATTTCAGGGAAGCTTTTTTAAACTTCGATCGAAAGAATAAAGCCTTCAGGGCTTTCATTCGTCAGGATTGGGTCTATGAGTATGCTGTTTTTAAGACTTTTAAAAAGCACAACCAGAACAAGTGCTGGAATGAATGGCCGCTTGAATATAAAAACTGGATCATCGATCATCGTCTTGACTTGACTGATTATGAAAATGAGATCTATTATGAAGTCTTTTTACAGTTTATCTTATATGAGGAATGGCAAAAATTAAAACATTATGCCAACCGCAAGGGTATCATGATCTTGGGTGATATTCCGATCTATGTCGGGATCGATTCATTAGATGTCTGGTCTTATCAGGAAGGTTTTCTTTTAGATTCAGACGGCAAAGCGACAAGTGTGGCTGGTGTACCGCCGGATTATTACAGCGCCAATGGTCAAAGGTGGGGCAATCCGTTATATGACTGGGAAAAGATCAAAGAAGATGGTTTCAATTTCTGGCTGGATCGTCTTTACTATGTATCCAAACTTTATGATATCGTGAGGATCGACCATTTTAGGGCTTTTGATACTTATTACAAGATACCTGCCAGCAGCGAAGATGCAAGAGTGGGTACTTGGGAATTTGCCCCGGGATATGAACTTTTTGATACGCTTTTTGATACCTATCCCGAAATCAAGATCGTCGCTGAAGATCTGGGTGACCTAAGAGCGGAAGTCGGCATCTTGCGTGATCATTATGATCTGATGGGCATGCGGGTCATTGAATTCTCTTTTGACTTTGATTTAAAAAGCGGGGAAAAAGAAAATCAGGTCGTCTATACGGCTACACACGACGGTGAAACGCTGCGCTCCTGGTTTCAAAGAAAAGATGCTAAATTTAAAAGGAAAGTTTATAAATACTTTAAGAACTTCCCTTACGACAATACATTAGATAATTTTATCTATTATGCCTTTGCCTCAACATCAGCTTTAGCCATCATTCCGTTTTTTGATCTTCTTCATTTAGATGATAAAGCCAGGATAAACACGCCTGGTACTATCGGTTCACCAAACTGGGAATACCGTTTAAAAAGTTTTGAGGGTCTTAAAAAAGAACTTGTCAAATACAAGAAGATGCTTAAAATGACTAGAAGAGCTTAGGACGTTTAAGCCATGTATAAAAAGTTAAAAGGTCATCTCCCATCGGCAGACCTTTATCATCATTGATATTCTGATGGATCCAGAAAGCATCGATTTTAGCATTTTTGGCTCCTTTGATATCGCTGCTCAATGAATCTCCGATCATGAGATAATTATCTTTGTTTATATCAAATTTCTTGAATACTTCTTTAAAATAACGGACATCAGGTTTTTCAAAACCGATATCTTCCGAGATGAATACCGCATCGATCAGTTTATTAAGACCGCAGTTTTGAATACGTCTTTTTTGGATGTATTTAAAACCGTTGGTAACGATGGCGATCTGGTATTCATCTTTTAATTTATTCAAGACTTCTTTGGCGTGCGGCAGGAAATAGCCTCTTTTAGAAAGAGCCAGCGTATAGTCTTGGCCGCATTTTACACCTAAGCTATCATCCATCTGCAGTTTTTTAAAAGTTTCTTTAAAACGGGTCTTTTCAAGATCTTTCTTTTTAAACTCACCCTTTTCGATCATCTTCCAAAGAGCAGCATTCACTTCTTCATAAGCGGCGATAAGATCGTCGCTTACCGGTATGCCATTATCGGTAAAGACTTCATCAAGAGCTTCCATTTCAGCCTTTTTAAAATCAAGGATCGTTTCATCAAGATCAAACAATAACACCTGATAGTCTTTTCTTTCCTCTAGCCAGGCTTTTAAAATGCTTTCAATCTTTGAGAAGTTATCGTCTAAAAAGGTATCCTTAGTGATCAAAGAGGAACTTTTTGGATACTCGATATTTAAAATACGTTTTATCATCTTAGCTAAAAGATCACTCGAGATAAAATCGATAGCTGCTATCTTAGTATCCAGAGAAGCGATTTCTTTTAATACTTTCTCGTCAATCTGATCTTTGATCAAAAAGAGGCGGTCTTTGCGGATCTTATCGATCTCTTCTTTATCTTCAAAAGCGATGCCAAGCCTTCTTAACAAGGGGTAAAAATAGTTGACGGCATAAAGATGATCGCTGACAAGATGTGTGAAATAACCATAGATAAAACTGATCTCTTTTAGATCTTCAGCTTTTAAAAGATAATTGTTCAAAACATCATAAACCCTGATGTTAGCTTTAAGGCCGTCCTTGCTGAAGTGAGTTATCTTTCCGCTTGGCTGATAGTTTCCGATCCCTGTTTCTTGACCGAAATCCGGGGCCAAGTTGCCCAAGATAAAAGCTCCTTCATCTAAAAACGGATATTTATGGGCCAGTTTTTTAGCGATAAGATAATGTGTGTACCATTCTGCCATACTTTTATGATAGACACCTCTTGGTTGATATGCAAGTTTTGATTTTATATAATTTAAAAAAGGAGATTTGTCTTATGCAAGAGTTGGAAATTTTAAAACAGTCTATATTAAATAAAAATGCTCACGAGAGTGAATTCTCGCAAGCGGTGATCGAAGTACTTGATTCTTTGGCGCCGGTTTTGAAAGAACATCCGGAATATATTGAAAACGGCATTTTAGAAAGGATCGTCGAGCCAGAAAGGATCATCATCTTCAGAGTGCCTTGGGTCGATGATGCAGGCAAAGTTCAGGTAAACAGAGGTTATCGGGTAGAATTCAACAGTGCTATCGGTCCTTATAAGGGCGGTCTGCGTTTTCATAAGAGCGTTAATTTGGGGATCGTCAAATTCCTGGGCTTTGAGCAGATCTTTAAGAATGCATTGACGGGCTTGCCGATGGGCGGCGGCAAGGGCGGCAGCGATTTTGATCCGCATGGCAAAAGCGATGGGGAAGTGATGCGCTTCTGTCAGAGTTTTATGAGTGAACTATACCGTCATATCGGTCAGTTTACTGATGTGCCAGCTGGCGATATCGGGGTCGGAGCCAGAGAGATCGGTTATCTATTCGGTCAGTATAAACGCTTGAAAAACGAATACAGCGGTGTTTTGACAGGCAAAGGTCTGAATTATGGCGGCTCTTTGGTCAGAAAAGAAGCTACCGGTTATGGCTTGCTTTATTATGTGGAAGCGATGATGAAAGATCATGGCATGGAACTTGAAAACAAGCGGGCCGTTATCTCAGGCAGCGGGAATGTCGCTATCTATGCTTTGAAGAAAGCTAAAGAATTAGGTATCAAAGTCGTGGCGATGTCGGATTCAAACGGCTGCATCTTAGATGAAGAAGGTATCGATCTTGCATTGATCCAGGATATTAAAGAAATAAAACGTGGCCGCATCAAAGAATATCTTGACTATCGTCCTAAAGCTGAATACTTTGAAGGATCTTCGCATATCTGGAAGATCAAATGTGATATTGCCTTGCCTTGTGCTACGCAGAATGAGCTGGATCTTGAAGACGCCAAGTCTTTAGTGGCTGGCGGATTGAAAGTTTTGGCTGAAGGTGCCAATATGCCGACCACGCCTGAAGCTATTGAATACCTAATGAAAAACGGTGTTTTATATGCACCAGGCAAAGCTGCCAACGCCGGCGGTGTGGCTACTTCCGGTCTTGAAATGTCACAGAACTCTTTGCGTTTGGCATGGACTTTTGAAGAAGTTGATGAGCGTCTTAAAAAGATCATGTATGACATCTATGCCAATGTCGCTGCTACGGCAGAAAGATACGGCTTCAAAGATAATCAGGTCATCGGTGCCAATATTGCCGGATTTATAAAAGTAGCTGATGCCATGATGGAAGAAGGAATTGTCTAATTTCAATAAAACGATTATAATTAAAAGTGATGCGAAGGAATACCCAAGAGGCTGAAGGGGTTGGTTTCGAAAACCAATAGGTCATTTAGGTGGCGCATGGGTTCAAATCCCATTTCCTTCGCCATTTTTAATTTTTTGGCCCTTATTTAAAGGGCTTTTTGATTGATTTAAAATGAATTTAGGTAATTTTACTGTCGATCCTATGATTTTATTATCCTGTTGGTCAGCTGATTCAGATCATGCTTTGACATTATCAGGATCTGAAAGATAATACTCGAGTTCTCATTTTATTTATTTGTGATACTTGCTGATCTGATCATGAAAAAAGACTATTAAGCATCAAAAAAAGCAGATCGCTCTGCTTTAGTTTTTTTATTTGGCTGGGGTGATAGGATTCGAACCTATGCATGGTGGATTCAGAGTCCACAGCCTTACCGCTTGGCTACACCCCAATCGTGAAATCATTATAACACAAAGATGAGAAAACTGCTAGTCAGCAGTTTTCGATCTGTCCTTCAATTTCAGAACCATCTTTAAGATTAGCTACGAAATAGCATTCGTTTTCGATCGGTTTCAGATAGATATTTAAAGTTTCGACAGTCGTAACTTTGATACCTTGTGCTTTAAGTTCTTCTTTGACCTTCTTTTCAACTTCAGCGATCTCTTTTTCGTTGCCTAATGTCTGAACTACAATACTTGTCTTCATATTCGCACCCTTTCCTCAATCTATTATAGTCACTTTTCGTTATTTGACAACTAAATTAAAAATGTAAGGGCTTTAGTAGATGATATTTTTAATATTCTTTAAATGGGTATATAATAAGAGCGTTATGTTAAGGGACAGTTATATAAAGATCAATATCGATAATTATCGGTATAATATCAATTATTTAAGAAACAAGACAAACAAGCAGATGATCGGCATCATCAAAGCTAACGGTTATGGAGCTATCGATTATAAATGTGCATCACTATTGCAAAAAGAGGGTGTGAAGATATTCGGTGTTTCTTCTTTATCGGAAGCTTTATCTTTAAGAAAGCATGGTTTTAAAGAAGAGATCCTGATCCTTGGCTATGTCAATCTTGCTTATCTGAATACTATTTTAAAGAACGATCTTTCGATCACGACGGTATCTGAAACATTCGTTAAAGAGCTTGTGAAAAAAGAGATCAAAGGTCTGAAAGTTCATTTAAAGATCGATACCGGCATGAACAGGATCGGTCTGTTTGATGAAGAAGCTAAAGAATGCTTAAAACTGTTAAAGGAAAAGGGAGCTCTTGTAGAGGGTATCTTTACTCACTATGCTTCAAGTGATGAAAAAGATGAAGAGTTTACCAAAAGACAATATGAACGTTTTTTAAAGACAGTAAAGTCTTTAGATCATGATTTTAAATATATCCACACAGCCAATACGGATGCTTCGATCAACTTCAAAGATGAGATTTCGACACATGTGCGCTGCGGTCTGGGACTTTTGGGATACAGCAGTTTTAAGAGCGATCTAAGACCATGTGTTTCTTTATATACGACGATCGTCAATCTGAAAAGAGTCAAAAAGGGTGAAGGTATATCGTATGGTCAGACTTATCATCTTGATAAGGATGCATATATCGCCACTTTGCCGATCGGTTATGCTGATGGGATCTTAAGAGCTAACAAAGGCAGAAAAGTATATGTGAATGGCCGATATTATCCGATCGTCGGCAATATCTGTATGGACCAGATGATGATCGAAGTGGATGAAAACTGTCATCTTTTTGATGAAGTGGAGATCTTTGGCGAGCATATCAATATTGAAGAGATGGCTAAAGATCTGGGTACTATTTCTTATGAGATACTTACTTCGCTTTCTGATCGTCTGACAAGAGAGTATGTCAATGCCCAAGGCGAGATCATCGATATTTATACGCCAAGGTTTAATGAAGAAGAGTTATGATCGCTTATTACCGCTCTAAAATAGGGAACATCTGTTTTACTTATAACGACTATGCTTTATTGACTTTGGGTTTTATAGATGAGATAAAACAAAGCGATAAAGAAAACACGATCGCTAAAATGACTAAAGAGTGGCTTGATGCCTATTTTAATGAGGGCATTGTGAAGGAGTTGCCGCCTTTAGAATTGGATGTGACACCTTTTCAAAAAAGAGTCTATGAAGCACTTATGAAAGTGGTTAAGGGGAAGGTGATCTCTTATAAAACACTTGGCGGGATGATCGCTTCTAAGGGTTATCGGGCTATCGGTCAGGCTTTAAATAAAAATCCGATCGCCATCATGATCCCTTGTCACAGGATCGTAAATGAAAACGGCGGGCTGGGCGGGTATGCTTATGGTGTGAAGATCAAGAAAGCTTTATTGGATATTGAAAGTTATGAGATGCAAGTGGTGTAAATTAAACAATCCTTTATATATCAAATATCATGATGAAGAATGGGGCGTGCTTCAAAGCGATGATCATTATCTTTTTGAGATGCTGATCTTAGAGATGTTTGCAAGCGGCCTTTCTTGGGAATGTGTTTTAAATAAGCGGGAAGCTTTCAGAAAAGCCTATGATGACTTTGATGTCAAGATGGTCAGCGAGTATGATGAAAACAAGATCAATGAACTTTTAGCTGACAGCAGCATCATCCGCAACAGACGCAAGATCGCCGCCAGCATCAGCAATGCCAGAGTCTTTATAAAGATCCAGAAAGAATACGGCTGTTTTTATGATTATTTAAGAACCTTTGTCAAAGATGTGATCTATGAAAATGACAAAACAACCTCTGAAATATCCGATGAACTTTCCAATGATCTTAAAAGAAGAGGCATGAGATCGCTGGGTTCGATTACCGTTTATTCATATCTTCAAGCCGTAGGTTTGATCAATTCTCATGAAAAGGATTGTTTTCTTTATAAAAAAAGATGATAGACAGGCTTAAAAAGCCAAAATATCCTTGGTTAGAAAAGAAAAGTATGGTATGATACTTGCATGAAATGTCGGTTACTACTGATAACCGGCATTTTGGTTTTTTAAGGGAGGATAGAATGGAGAAGTTTTTCAAACTCAAGGAAAATGGCACATCAGTTTCTACCGAAGTGATGGCGGGTCTGACGACTTTCTTTGCGATGTCTTACATCATCATCGTCAATCCGGGAATTCTGGCACAATCAGGCATGGAGTGGGGAGCAGTATTTTTAGCTACGATCATTGCCTCGATCATTGGAACTTTAATTATGGGCTTAGTGGCCAACGTACCTTATGCGCAAGCTCCAGGAATGGGTTTGAACGCATTTTTTGTTTATACGGTATGTTTCGGTTTAGGTTTCACCTGGCAGCAGGCTTTATCGATGGTCTTTATCTGCGGTTTATTTAATATTCTGATTACTGTTACCAAGATCCGCAAATATATCATCAAAGCTATTCCCAACAGTTTACAAAACGCTATCGGCGGCGGTATCGGCATCTTTGTAGCCTATATCGGTCTATTGAATGTCGGCATCATCGATTTCAGCAGCGGCGTTCCAGCATTAGCTACTTTAAATCAGCCGGTATTCTGGGTCTTTTTGATCGGTCTATTGCTGATAATCGTCCTGACGGTCAAAAATGTTAAGGGTGGCATCCTTATTGCCATCATCGTTACGACTCTTATCGGTATTCCTTTCGGTGTTACTACTACACAAGACACTGTTTCATTTACCGAAGCTTTAAATGCTTTGCCGACTACTTTTTTGGCGATCTTTAAAGAAGGTGGCATTGCCAGCTTGTTTACGGATGTGAATAAACTGCCGCTTGTTTTGATCACAATCTTTTCATTCTCGATAACAGATACTTTTGATACGATCGGCACTTTCATCGGAACCGGCCGCAAGAGCGGAATCTTCTCGGCTGAAGATGAAAGAATGATGGAAACATCTTCCGGTTTTAAATCAAGATTAGATAAAGCTTTATTCGCTGATGCGACAGCTACCAGTATCGGTGCTTTGTTTGGTACTTCCAATACGACGACATTCGTTGAATCGGCTTCAGGCATCGGAGCTGGAGGAAGAACAGGTTTGACTTCAGTGGTCGTAGCCATCTGCTTTGCTGTATCATCGTTTTTAGCTCAATTCATTTCGGCTGTACCTTATGCGGCAACTGCGCCAGCCTTAGTTATCGTCGGTGTGATGATGACTTCTTCGTTCAAAGAGATCGAATGGGAAGACTTGTCGCAGGCTGTACCGGCTTTCTTTGCCGGCATCTTCATGGCTATCTGCTACAGCATCTCATACGGTATCGCTTTTGGCTTTATTACATACTGCATAACTAAGATCATCAAAAAGGAAGTAAAAGAGATTCATCCGATCTTATGGGTATGTACTTTACTGTTTGTGTTGAACTTTGTGCTTTTGGCACTGCTTTAAAAAGATTGGCTCATTAAATTGACTAAATGATTTATGATCCCTGTGTAATAGTTTTGCACGGGGATTTTTATATTTATTTAAAGGTGGCTAATAAGTACATCTTCGCCACTTAAAATTTTTTTCAACTTTTTTCCCATTTCCCCTTGCATTACCTTTGCTGATTTGGTAATATAACTAAGCACCATTTAATGGTGCATATATCTTGCCTTTAATAAGCAGGGTATAGCTTTCGATCTTTGAAAA
>CALVFL010000007.1 GCA_944326825.1 uncultured Erysipelotrichaceae bacterium | reverse complement strand
TTGAAATTGTATTTTTAATATTTTAGAAATTAAAAAAGCTATAGGTAATAATGGTGCAGTGCAACAAAATGTTAATAGATTTTTTGTTAATATAGGTAAATCTGTTAATTGTACGATTAAAACCATGATCCATATTACTACTGATGCAATGATAAAATGAATACCTTTCTTTTGCTTTTGGGCACAATCTTTTTTCAAATCTTTCAAGTTCATTTTTTAGCTCTCCTCAATAAATTCCAATTTTGTCGCTCATTTCTATGTTCCATTTTAGCACCCTCGGAATGATATTTCTACCAGTCAGCCACAAACTATTTTCGGAACTGTAGGGAGGCTGTCTGTTCTCTTATTTGTGTTACTTTACGGCACATGAGCATTGAGCCAAATCGATTCATAACTAAAGTAGAAATAATCAAAGAAACAAAGCAGTTCACCACTGTCAGATTTGAAAATGGTAGTGGTATAAGATTATCTAACAAAAGACTATATAAAACCGAAGAAGAAGCTAAAAGAGTACTGGCGCATAAAAAAATAAGAATCATATCATAATTAACAATTAAGTATTTTTCAAAGAGTTGGGTGGCAAAATCGAATTAAAATTTTAAATTTGGGTGGCAAAAAGACCATTTTGGGTGGCAAAACATCAAAATTCTTGCCACCCGGTTACACCCTAACTAACACTTCCTTAGGTATTAGTTATCATGTAAGCAAAAATGACCTTTGCCACCCGTTGCCACCCAAAATTCTCGAAAATCGTCATTTTTTACAAATTTGATAACAAAATAAAAAAACCGAGAATGAGCCTTTATTCATCGGCATTTCTCGGTAGTAGACTTTGGCGTCCCCCGGGGGAATCGAACCCTCAATTAGCCCTTAGGAGGGGCTCGTTATATCCATTTAACTAGGGAGACAGGTTAGCAAAAATCAAGCGTCTAAAGGCGGAATCGAACCGTTTTGACTAACACATTTTAACATATCAAGCCCACTTTTGACTAACACTTAGGAGGCGAACCCTCTATCCTGCTGAGGTACTGGGACATTCTTAAAAATCTATTCAATTTTATCTAGTTATCATATCAAAAGGCGTTTGTTCCACCTAGCCCTTAGGAGGGGCTCGTTATATCCATTTAACTAGGGAGACAAGCAAGATCATTCTTGACCTTCAACAAGTATTTTATCAGAATAATCGTTACTAATAAAGAAGTCATGCCAAATATCCTCGATATTTACAAATTTATTCTTAAAGACATCAAAATCAATAAGAGTGTCACTATTGATAATTTCTCTTAAAACAGAAGTCATTTTAACTTCGCCTACTCTTTTATCGATCGTCAGTAAAGCCAGTGCTCCAAAAGAATAACTCAGATCACCATTTCCTTTGCTTGCATATTCAAGGATCGGAGAAGGGATATAACCATATTCATTGATATATGTACGATAAGTATTGATATATTCTTTTTCGGTATCTTTGGTACTTTGTATCTTTAGTTTATCTAATATTTTCAAAGTTAAATATTGGCTTATGGCTTCATCAAAGAAGCGGACATTCTGGATCTTAGGATCACACTTGGGATTCCAATGAAGATGGGTCAATTCATGGATGAGATAGTGGGGATCTAAAAAGGAATCCACAGTTATAAAAAGGGAAACCTGCTCACCATTCATCACAAAGCTGCCATAACCTTCAGGCATGATATAAAGATTGAGATCTTTTAAAGTTACATCATGATAGACTCTTAATATCTCATTGGCGTTTTTGATAAGAGCTACACCTTTATCTATAATCTTATCCGAAAGATCTAAATGATAGATATTGCCGAAATAAGCGGTCGTTTTATGATAGTGACCAATAATAAAGACAGGATTAGGACCATAATAGCCGTCCTCTTTATACACCAGATCAGACAAGATCTTTCTTTCATCATTTATTCTGACATTTACTTTAAAAAAATCTTCTTTTTGCGGATATAGATAATGGCTTATGAATTCTTCTGATCCCACTTCATATTCCAAAGGATAATAAAGCGTTTCATATCTTAGAATATAAAAATCATCACTGGTCTTTTCTTTGACATAGGGACATAACCCGCTTGCGCCATCTAGTACTCCCTCATATTCTAAATAAACATCACCAGGTTCATCAAAAGTAATGCTTTGCCAGCAATCATTTTTAGTTATCTTATGAGCAGCTTCTTTGCCATTGACAGATAACTTCTTGATTTTAAAATCTTTGTTGAGATACAAGGTATTGCCAGTCAATCTGGTTTTATATATTCCCTTTATCCTATCGCTTAAAAACAATTCCAAATATTTCATACTTACAATTATATCAACACTTTAACAACTCAGCCTAATTGTTTTACTCTTTATAGTTTGTTATAACACATTCCATTTTGTTTTAAATTATTCAATCATTTGATAAAAATCTATTGTTTTATTTTAGAACTGATTTGGCATCTTCTTCAATCTTATATAATCCTTTAATAAAAGAGTATAATATTTTATCATCAAACTGTTAGTCACATTCAAAAACCCAATAATTGTAATGGCCATGCTATATAATTTTTATATATTTGTATAGATAAATGGTGGTTAAGTTTTTTCAATAATGTGTTATATTACTCAGTTTTTTACAGCCTTCAAAAACCTTATGTTCATTGTATTTAGTGCTATTTGAAATAATAACTGAAGAAAGATTTTTGCAACCACTAAAAGCATACGTAGATATTTTGTTAACGCTTTTTGGAATAATGATTGAAACGATGTTTGAACAACCTCTAAAAGCATACTCGCCTATCTTAGTTACGCCTTCTGGTATAACGACTGAAGTGAGGCTTGAACAACCACTAAAAGCCCATCCGCCTATTTCTGTCACTCCTTCAGGAATGTTAATAGATGTAATGCCGGAACAACCAATAAAAGCAGACTGACCTATTTTAGTTACGCCTTCTGGTATAGTGATTGAAGTAAGGCTTGAACAACCACTAAAATAATTATAATCGTCTATTTTGGTTAAATTGCTTGGCATTATAGTAGAAATGAGATTCTTGCAACCACTAAAGGCATAATCACCTATCTTGGTTACGCCTTCTGGTATGACGATTGAAGTAAGGCTTGAACAACCACTAAAAGCAAGTTCACCAATTTCAGTCACTCCTTCAGGAATGTTAATTGATGTAATGCCTGAGCAACCACTAAAAGCATAATTACCTATCTTGGTTACACCTTCTGGTATAGTGATTGAAGTAAGGCTTGAACAACCACTAAAGGACTCTTTACCTATCGCAGTCACTCCTTCAGGAATGTTAATAGATGCAAGATTTTCGCATCCTTTAAAAACTGATTCTCCAACCTTAGTTAAACCAGCAGGTAAAATAGCCTTTGCAAGTTTCACGCATTTAAAAAAGGCATTATTTTCAATTTTAGTTACACTGTCAGGAATAACAACAGATTTTAGATTATAACAACTGGCAAATGCATTTTTGCCTATTTTGGTTATTCCCTCAGGAATAACCAATGACTTAATATTTAAACAAAACTCAAATGCACTCTCTCCAATTTCTTTTATGGTTTCTGGAATAATTAATGAGTTTATATTTTTAAATTTAGAAAAACCATTAAACACTTTTAAACTCTTAGGGATATTTATTGATGTGAGATTGTCGCAAGAAGAAAAAGCATATTTTCCTATCATAGATACACTATCTGGTATCACGATGGATTCAAGAGAAGTGCAACCGTTAAAAACACCTTCGGCTATTTCCTTAACTCCTTCAGGAATGCTTATTGATTTCAAAGCATTGCACTCTGCGAACAAGTACTCCCTGATCTCTTTGATATGTTTGGGAATACTTATAGATTCCAAAGAAGTACAAGAAGCAAATGCCATCTTTCCGATTGTATCTACAGTATCAGGCAATTCGATGTTCTTTAAGCTTTTGCATCCTAAGAAAGCATTATCACCTATTTCTTTTAACTTTTCTGGTAAAACTATTGTTTCTAGATTTTTACATCCAAAAAAAGCATTCTTGCCTATACTTATAACTGATTTTGGCAATACAATAGACAAGAGATTTTCACACCCTGCAAAAGCATCATCTCCTATAGAAGTAACCCCTTCTGGTATGATAATAGTTTTTAGCTTTTTATCAAAAATATACCCATCAATTTCAAGGATTTCTGTCACTTCTATTTCCTCTTTGTCATCGTAATAGATTATGAGGTCTTTTTCATTCTTGGCACAGCCATAAAAAGCATCATAAGCAACTTTTTCAATAGTTCTTGGTATATATACTTTTTCAAGATTGGCACATGAAGTAAATGCACATTTTCCTATCTCAATTACACTTTGGGGAATAACGACATGTTTTAAGCTTGTGCATCCGGCAAAAGCATGCTCATCAATTTTCTTCAATCCTTCATTCAATTTAATAGACCTTAAATTAATACAATCTTGAAAAGAATGTGAATATATCCTTTTAACCCTGTTCGGAATAGTTATAAAAGTTATTTTTTCGCAGCCACGGAAAATTCTACCAAGCATTTTTAAACTTTGTGGTAAATCAACATAAATTAGATTCTTGGCATCATTATAACAAGAACGGTCTTCTGCTGTTTTTGTTATCCCTTCTGGTATATTTAGCAAAACAAGATTTTTATACGAAACTCCTGAAAAGGACGTATAACCTTGTGGCAAAGTTAGACTTTTAGCAGAAACTAACTGTATTGAATCTATGAAAGCTTTTATTTTATTATTGTGCTTTCCTTTGTCTAGATCTTTCAACACTTTATAAAAAGCTATTTTTTCATCTGACCATAGATTAGTATCATCCAAGGCATTGTAATTTTCATACTGTAAAACTCTTTCATTGCCTTCGTTAAATTCTTTTACATATTCCCATTTGTTACCATAAGTGCCAGAGCCCACTTCTTCCCTGATTTCTAGGCGAATAACTTCATCAAAGTCTTCAATATCTAAAATCTTTTTATACTCGGTCGAGGCTTCGTTTTCATACCAACACTTGAAATTTTCATTTAAATTATCGTTTAATACCTCAATAAACTCTTCGCCATTCTCGCATGTATCTAGGGCTTTGCTTAACTTTTTAGTATTAATATTTTCGCCGACAAAATAGCCATATCCATCATATGATAAAAATGTGCTTTCGAGCGTTTCGGATTCCGTTTCAAGTAATACAGTAATGAAACTGCTACTACTTGAATTTGTGACAAAATCAGTTCTAAATTTCATAAAATTCCCCTCTCATTAAAAACAATAAATACTACAATTTATTCTCACATAAAACAATTTTAGGCACAATAGGACATCCGCCTAAGCATAAATTCCTTTTATCGCAATTTGGACAAGCTGAATGCATCTTATTTCTAAACTTATCAAAAGGTTTGCTGTTCCAAGCTTTTTCTATACTTAAGTGTTTGATAGATATTTTAAATTCTTGTTTTTGATCAAAACTACACGGCATCATGTTCATATCCGAATCAATATAGCAACTAAATCTTCCTGCTTCACAACTATCGATTGATTCTTGTCTAATTTTCTCGCTAAAATTAAAGATACCAGGAACAGTACAACTATCTACGCCTATTTTAAACGGATGTCTAATATCTATAAGCGAGAAGAATTCTAATAATCTAGGATCTTTAACGTTTATTACATTTTTATCGGTTCCCTGTCCGACTGGTTTGTGCAGAAGAAATATCACAGCATTGATTCCCTTTGGAAAATCATTTCTTTTTAATCGATCAATTGCCTCGTCTATACTGTTGTTGCCTAAAACAAAATGTATATTTGTCTTTACCCCTACATCTAGTAGTATATTTATAGCTTTGATGGTATATTCACTTCTGTACCAACTTACAGCCACGGCTCCACAATACTCTTTGCATAGTTTTGCACTGCTTAAAGTAAGACCATATCCTGAGGTTGTAAAATTAGGAACAATTTGATTCTCTCTAGATATTTTTAAAAATTCTTCAAAATTCTCATGCTGATCAGGATCTCCTCTTCCCCCCAGTGCTATTTGATTGCACTTGCCCCGGGACTGATGGACTATCTTTTTAAAATTATCTACTGTCATATTTGGCTTCTCTACAAGCATACCACTTTGGTAACACTCGATTCCAGCTTTAGAACAAAGTCCGGTTTTACCATGAATACAATGTCCCATTATCCCGACATCAATAAGATGAGGATAAGACGCCATAAATGGATCAATACCTGTGTCTTTTCCTTCGGAGTCTAAAATTCCTGTTCTTATATATGTGCCATCGTCAGTATCGAAAAAACTTACGAAACTATATTTTTTATCAACTATTATATAACGCACTTATAAACCTCACTTTTCATCTAATCACTATGCAATAACAATAGATCAACTATCAATCAAAATATAATCTATTAAGCCATTTTAGATTTCTAACAAAAGAACCTTTCTTATATATACATTTTCAAAAAGTTGATCCATTTTTAATTGTTGGTATTGATCGCCATATTTACTTCTTCAATAATTCGATCGTTTTAAATAAAAGGGCAACACCGGTTTATTTACCGGAACTAATCCGGTTTTATTAGATAACAAAGGATATTTAAATATAATAATTTCTTTTTATAACATTCAAGAGGATATACCTTGTTTTACCTCTAAAATATTTAAATATAATGTTGTTTTATGTAACTAGTTTACTACAAAATAAAATAATTTGCTATTTACGAAAACAATTTAGTTATATCTCTCATTGATCAACTTTATCTTATGCTTGATCTTTTCTACAACATCAGAAGGCGATATGACAGTCAAAAAACTATAAGAAATTAACTCATCTACTAATTTATCAGAATAATATTCCTTTATTCTATAAACCACATAGCCATTATTGTAATCTAAGAAATTAACATCGTGAAATAAATCAAAAATTAAGTAGGAATATTTTTCTTCAGTTATAATATCGACAAAGATTTCCTTACCAAAAAACATATCATCGATATTGTTGATAAGGGTTTCAATATTGCTATAGTTATCAAAATATCGACATTTATATATTGTTATTTCCAAATCGGTCAATCTGTCAACTCGACAACTACCAATTTGGTCATGGTCATTCATCAATCCGACAACATAATACTTATTATTTCTATAAACTAGATGATAAGGTTCAAAACTGTAATATTTTCCATCTCTTCTTAAAATAGTGTTTCCATATCTATCTTTAGTAGTCATTCTGAACCTTATCTTAAGCTTTTCTTTTATTGCTTTCGATATTTTTTCAAGATTACCCAGATAATTATTTGTATTGCTCATGCTTTTTACAAATGGGATTTCATCTAAACTATCAGCATCTTTTTGAGTTTGAGTATATCTTATCTTATCCACTATTTGTTCATACTGATAATCAGTTAAAATATCGCAAGAACCTACAACATCCATTAAAATCATTGCTTCTGTACTGGTAAATGAATATCTATCTAAATAATATTTTGTGCTTCTTCCTAAGATGTTGGTTTTTTTGATGTCATATCCTGAAGCTAAAAACTTTTTATATTCTCTATAAAAAGTTTTTCTCTCGATTTCAACGCCATGCTCACTTAATTTCAATATAATATCTTTTATTGATAATGGATTGTCTTTATTAGTATAACGTTCAAATATTTCTAGAAGTAATAATGTGGTATTTTTATCATTTTTCATATATTTGAATAATTTATTCTGCTAATAGGATATCATATTTTTTTTCTTTCAAATGAAAATCAACTACTAAAACATCCATGTCTTTTTTTCCAAATTTTACATATTTATGTGAAAAGTCTTCAATATCCTCGCCTTTATAAACTTCAATATAAATTTCCAATAACAAATCGAGCATTTCTTTCATCGGACAATTATCTACTAATTTATCAGCATAAAAATCAAATTCTTCCTCGTTGCTTTCAATTTCAACATAATCTTGAAGTTTTTCGATCAATTTCATTACATTTTCATTTATCCCAGAGTACTCATCATTGTATATCAAGTGTTCTCCATACCATTTTCCTTCAGGGATTTCGTTTGTCGGAACATATTTATCCATAAAACCTTTTTGTATTTTTCCATTTTTCTTTCTATAGACACTTACATCTCCGGTTTCATCTGTACCATAACTAATATAACAATAGTAACTTAAATGGTCAAAAACCGATTCATCCAATTTCTTTAGTTTTTTTACCCAAGCATCATATTCATCACTGCAACAATGCGTTATGTTTAAAACGATCCAATTTGTGTCATTTAAAGATTCAATCAATTCAGTGATTAATCTAACAGAATTGTCAACGTCATCTTGACAATCAAAAGAAAATTTAAGAATATCACTTTCTACTTCAACATGACATGGAAGATCCTTATCTGAATCATCTCCTATTTGCCCCATAATATAATTAATCTTTTCCTTAATTATATTCACCAATTCTTCTGGCCCTTTGTTCATATTCTCGACAACTAATCTTTCATTAAAACTATAAATCATATTATTTCCTCCTTGTCTATATTTTAATATAAGTTATATTTTTTATATATGACAAAAATGGTACACATTATATAATAAATTATGACCTATAAGGACCAGTATTTATACCAGATTTGAGGATATGAAAGAAATCAGACAAGAAGAAAGAAACGAAAAACTGATCAAAGAACTGCTGAATGTTTGGGAGTCTTCAGTAAGGGCAACGCATCGTTTTTTATAAAATGAAGAAATTTTAGAAATGAAAGAATATGTGCCAGAAGCCTTAAGCAATGTAGCTCATTTGATCATTGATACTGACAAAAATAAAGTTCCTGTCGCTTTTATGGGCATCGAAAACAACAAATTGGAAATGCTGTTTGTTGCTTCAGAATATAGAGGGCAGGGCATCGGCAAAAAGATGCTTTTGCATGGTATAGCGAAATATGGCGTGAATGAACTTGCCGTCAATGAAGATAATCCAGAAGCCAGTGGTTTTTATGAACATATCGGCTTTAAGGTATATCAAAGAAATGAACTAGACGATCAAGGAAAACCCTATCCGGTCCTATACATGAGATATGAATTATGATTTGATCAAGAAAGGATAAGACTTATGGACATTACGATAAAAGAACTGGAAGATTATTTATACGATCATTATAAAGACAAAGGGATCGATGAGAGTTTGTTTATGAAACTTGTTGAAGAGATCGGAGAAGTAGCTGAAGTATTGAATAAAAGATCAGGAAGAAAAAAGACAGATGAGGAAGATCTCAAAAGACAGCTAGGTGAAGAACTAACCGATGTGATCCATTATACGCTTGCTATCGGTGCTCTTAACGGCCTTGATATGAATCAGATCATTCTTGAAAAAGATAAGACCGCCTCTATCAAATATGATCACAAGATAAATCTCGAACAGTTTGTGATAAAAAACAGAAATAAAAAAACCGATCTATGATCAAAGCAGAAGGAGCAAATATGTCTAATGAAATATATCTTGAATTAAAGGATGATGAGTGGCCGTTTACATATACAGATAATGACCGTCATATCGTTAGAGCGATCGTAGTTGACTCTGACAATATGTTTTATTTTGTAAGAGTAGAAAGAAATGATGAGTTCGGCAAGGCAACTCTCATCGAAACATCCGGCGGCGGGGTCGAAGAAGGCGAAGACTTCTTTTCTTCTCTTAAAAGAGAACTGAAAGAAGAATTAGGTGCCAAAGTAGATATATTAGGCAAAATAGGAGTCGTAAGTGATTATTACAATCTGATCCATAGACACAATATCAACAATTACTATCTGTGCAAGGTAAGATCATTCGGCAAAAGACACTTGACACATGCAGAAGAAGAATCCTTTCACTTATCTACTCTTAAGCTTTCATATAAAGAAGCGATCGAAGAATATCAACGCAGATCAAATACCAAGCTGGGAAGATTGATAGCGAACCGTGAACTTCCGATCCTGCATAAAGCCAAAGAAATGCTCGCTCAAAGTATCCGGTTATGAAAAATAGCATAAATCTATGATCCGATCATCTTATCTAAAAAAGCAGTATTATTGTTGCTTATATCGATGCATTTAAAATCATTGTTTGCCATATAAGTTATGGCCATGCGGTTTTCTTTAGAAAAACCTAGATATAGTTCATAACTAGAAAATCTATCCCCTAACAACTTAATAAATTCATCTAAAGCCCTTGCAAAGTGATCGGCAATGTTAAAACTGACTGTTGATATATATTTATCATCGGCTAACCAGTAATAATGGATCCACCCTTTATAATACCTTCATCTTCAAAAAGAAGGATCTCCTCATTATCTCTTGTGAAGGCCTTTTTAGACCGTGTTAAAAACATGGCCTTAGTTTTGATGCCATCACTATAGCTTGGATAGGCAGATCTTGTTTTATCTATGGCTAATTCATAAGCCAGATCCGCATATTGACAAAACTCTTTTTCATGACACACTCTTAACATATTTATCCTCAAATGAATTATTAAGGCAACAAATATTAACCGTTACTTAAATTCTATCCACAAAGCATCGTATTTGCTGCTGACGTCATCTCTTGCAGCATAGAAACGTTTAGCTTCTTCATTGACCGAAGTCAAAGTTATCAGTGTTGTTATGCCCTTTTCTTTTAAATCTTTCTTCAATTCTTCAAGCAATCCTCTTGCTATGCCTTGATGGCGATGATCTTTTAAAACACAGATCCAGTCTAAATAAGCTGAACTGATCTTGCCGTCAAAGCGTGAAACGATCAGCGAGGCATCGATCCTGCCGACGATCTTATCGTTCACAAAGGCCAGATAAGTGATAGCCTCATTAAACCTTTGATCATCAAAACTAAGTTCCAGCGTTTCCTGATACTTTTCATCAATATCCCAAAAATAAGTATCGGGTTCCTGTTTTCTCAATTCTTTTCAAAAGTGATAACTTTTTCAATATCTGCTCTTTCAAACCTTTTGATCTTCATCTTCTATCTCGCTTTCTTTTTAATGCTGAATCGATGTTCAGCGATCTTTTCTTCGGTCATCTCTTTATATCCGCCGGTAAAATCTTTTCTGATCGTAATAGTATTTAATGTATCATAACCTAAACGATAATAAAGATCCATCGCTTCAAGATTTCTGGCTGCTACTTCAATATACATTGATATTGAATATTCTTTGACGATCGCTTCCAAAAGTTCAATGGCCTTAGAACCGACACCTTTCTTCCGATGATCTTTTTTGACATATAAATGTTCTAACCAGTCGATGCCAGCTCCTCTTGAGCCAAGATGAGCAAAACCTAAAACTTCATCATCTTCTTTGAAGAGATAAAGACGATCACTGGTTTCTTTTGACCATTTTATAAGATCTGCCCTGGCTTCTTCATCGTCTTCATCTTCCCCGTTATGATCCTTCCAGAAATCCTTGATCATGTTGATCATGATCTTTTCATCAGCTAAAGCATACTGTTTAAGTTCCATCTTTTCACCTCAGATCATCAAGTCCTTCATAAAGTTCTTCAAAACTCTTTTTTAGACCTGTTCTTTTGAATGATAAAGTTTTGCTGTCGCCAAACTCTTTGATAAAACATTTTGTCAGCTCTTCCACCGTGATCTCCAGGTCTTGATAAAACTCATAGTAAAGAGTATTCTGCGCCTTAGACCCTTCTTCATAGTTGGCCTTTATCATATTTTCTGCAAACTGGTCTAAAGGATAAAGTTTAAGATGCAATAATTCATGACAGATCGTTTCTTCCAAGTTATCATCTTTAGGATCAAGGACATTCAATAAAACGATTGCTTTCTTATCTTCAACATCGATCCTGATGTCACCGGTCTTTTTAAAATCAGGATCTTTGACTAATTCCAGTTTGACATCCCAGTTATTTTTAATACGCAAGACGCCAAGCCATTTATCTAATAAATCCTCAAGCCAGTCTTCGTACGTCAAAAGCTGGACATTCGTATCTTCTAAAGTACCCGCTCTGGTTTTCATCTGATATGACTTATAATATTTAAAACCGCACTTATTTTGAACTCTTTGGGATTGTTTATTGGATACAAAATAACTGCAGACGATCGCTTCAAGTCTTACTTCACAAAAAAGATACCTGATCACTTCCTTGGCTGCTTCAGCCATCAGACCTTTTCCCCAATAGTCTTTGCTCAAAACAAAACCAATTTCAACAGCTTTATCAATTTTCAAATCCTTTAGTAATGTTTCATTAGCTTCTTCGATGCCAAGCGAGCCGATCACTTTATCTTTATACACTAAAGCGAAAGTCTTTTTGTCTTTGATAAAACGCTTCAGAATCTTCCTAGTTTCCTCTTTATCTTGATGATGCGGCCAGCCAGCCATCTCGCCTACTCCTTCGACTTTGGCATATTCATAAAAATCATCGAGATCACTTTCTTGCCACATTCTCAATAAAAGTCTTTTGGTAGATAATCTAACATTTGATATATCGATCTTAACATTCATGATTCTTTAACTCCTAAATATTCCTTCAAGCGGTTTTTGACTTCCTTTATATCAAGTTTGATCATTTCATCAAGATCATAATATTTTGAAAGATACTGCACAAACTTTGCGCCAAGATAATATCCCCCGTCGCCATAGCCGTTATATGATACCCAATCGCCAAAATAGCGCTGATCGCTGTCGTTCATTTTATCTAGATCAAAATAGAAATCTCTTTTCAGATCTTCTAAATGTTCCCTCATATAATCTGACCAGCCGTTTTTATCTTGATGAAAATAATCAGGATCACCGATCAAAAGCTCTTCAAAATACATAGCGAAGCCTTCGGTATAAAGCTGCCAGATAAACCGGTCTTTTTGATCAAGGCCATCCAATTCTAAAATACCGTACTCCGATTGATATGCATGTCCAAGTTCATGATAGATCAAGCCATACATATCATCTAAAGATGTCCAATCCAATTCAATGATCTTTTCAACCCCCAATAAGATCAGCTCTTGATCATTCATTTTAACTGACCATCCGGCACCGTTGCATAACCCTAAATACAAGATGATCGTCACATCCGGTTTTTTGCCGGTAAGTTCATAAATCTTATCAGCTAAATGATCGACAGCTTTATTGAAGTTAGCTTCTATCTTTTCTATTTTATGACGATCATTTAAAGCTTCATGAATGATAGGCAGACATTGTCTATCAAAATCGTAATCTTTGACATCCTCAATAATATATTTAAAACAGCCTGGCAAAAAAGAATCGATGTATCTTTCATATCTTTCAAGATCAAAGCAATCACCAAAATAAATGTCCAGCTCTTTAGAGGCATCAATAATTTCTAACATCCCGACTCCTTTGTCCTAAGTAAATATCTTATCAATAAGATCTCATCATTTTCATAGATCATTCGAGTAATCCCAGAGGTCATCTTTTCAATTCTCCCATCATCTAAAAACACCGTTTTTTCCTCATATCACTATTGTAGTATATTTTATGCTGAAGATAGTATTTTTTAAAAAGTTATTGAAATGTGATCTTTACATAAAATCATTGTGAAATATTTAATTACATGAGAGAATATAGATGAAAAGGGGAAAAGACTATGAAAAAATTACTTATAGCTTTATGTGTCCTGCTCTTGCTTTCAGGATGCACCAGCACTGAAGAACCTGGCGGTAAAGTGGAAACTTTCAGTGCCGAATATGAAATGAAAGGCACAACCAGTGCTGGTTTACCTAAAAATGATACTTTCATTTTTGAAGGTGAAACTACCGATGGCATCATCACCAAATTAAACTTTGACATCATCCGCAACAAAGGAACAGAAGAAGAATATTCCAAGAAAGACCTTTACGGTTATGAGATGAATGTTTCAGACGCTGTCGTTACTAAAGATGGTGATAACTTCAAGCTGGATAAGTTAGGAATGAATGGTTATACCAATGAGCTCGGCCAATACATGATCGCAGCTACCTGCGATACTTTGACTGAAGAAACTACTTTCAAAGATCTGACTGTTGCCAATTATACCGGCGAAGTATTGGAACTTGATGCAGCGATCGAGATCTATCAGCATTTAGCTGATGAAGGCGATATCACTCTTAGCGGTGATACTTTGGTTGGCGATCTTTTGGCTATTTTTGGTCTGCATGATGAAAACGGCTTTAAAGAAGGCGAAAACCGTGTTTCTTTTGCCGGTATCAACGGCGGACGCAGCTATGGTGAACAGATCGACGCTATCGTTGATTACATCCTAGCCAACAACATGACTCTTGAAGATGTCTATGAAATGTTCAGAACTGTCAACCAGCAAAGCACTCCGATCGAAGATCGTGATCTGATCTCTGGGGCAACGATCGCTTTTGTCGGCGACTTCCAGAGAATGGTCTATTTAGCTATCCATGGCGAACTCTTTGAGGGTGTTACCAACACACAAGAAGTAGAAGAGGGCTTGCAGGTCGAAGTCATCACTCAAGGTTACGGCGGTGAAGTTGAAACTCATGTCGTCTTTGATGATGAAGGAAAAATCGTTTCAGTAAGTGTTCGTGATTCACAAGAAACTCCGACTGTCGGCGGTGTCTTGACAGCTGACGGTTCAGAATTCTTGACTGCTTTAGTTGACGGACAAGGCGAAGCTGAAGTTGTATCAGGTGCTACTGTTACTTCCAACGCTTTGATCAAAGCTGTCGAACTGGCTAAAGAATATTACAACAACCCTGAATAAGCTCAAAAGGCGTGGTTTGATATCACGCCTTTTTTTATGTCTGCCTTTTATTATTCCTGTATAATGGAGCTATGGAAAAATACACATCTCAGGGTCTTAGTGACAAAGAAGTAAACGAGCGTATCGAAAAAGGACAAGTAAACAACTATAAGGACCATAATATCAAAACAAAAAAAGATATTATCTTGGCTAATATCTGTACACTCTTTAACGCTGTCAACCTCTTTTTAGCTCTGATCGTCATCTTGACGGGCGAATTCAGAAATATGCTTTTCATGATCGTCATCATCTTCAATACGCTGATCGGCATCTATCAAGAGATCAAAGCTAAAAAGAAGCTCGATAAATTAAGACTGCTCAATGAACCTAAAGCTAAAGTTATAAGAAATGCTCAAATAACAGTGATCGCCAGTGAAATGATCGTAAAAGACGATCTTTTAGTGCTTGGTCTTGGCTCGCAGATCTTAAGCGACAGTGAAGTTATCGAAGGCGAGATCGAAGTCAATGAAGCATTATTGACCGGTGAAGAAGAAACGGTTTTAAAAAAGAGCGGCGATAAACTTTATGCCGGCAGTTTTATCATCAGCGGCAATGCCATCGCCAAAGTGATAAGTGTCGGCAAAGACAACTATATCTATCGCATCATCGATAAGGCCAAAAAAGAAAAACGGCAGCCCTCCCGTTTAAGAGATGCCTTAAACTTCATCATTAAATCAGTATCGATCATCATCCTGCCTTTAGGTCTGATCTTATTTTCCAAACAGTATTTTATCTCGCATATCACTCTTAGCGATGCTGCTCTTCAGACGGTCGCTGCAATAGTGGGAATGATCCCGGAAGGATTGATCCTTTTGACATCGATCGCCTTAACGATCGGTTCTTTGAAACTGGCTAAAGAAAACACTTTGATCCAGGAACTCTATTCCCTTGAAACCTTAGCCAGAGTCGATGTGCTTTGTTTAGACAAGACCGGCACGATCACAAACGGCCAGATGAAGGTAGTAGAATACTGTTCTTTCACAAAGATCGATCAGAATATCCTAGCCAACATCGTTTACAAGCTGAATGATCAAAACGCCACTGCACAAGCGCTGCGCAACTATTTTAAGATAACTGCACCTTTAGATATTGAAACTCTTTACCCCTTTTCATCATCTAAAAAGTTTAGCGGCGCAAACTATCAGGGTCATGACTATCTGATGGGTGCTTATGATTTTATGGATCTTAATAGATCAGCTGATATAGCTAAGATCATCAAAGAAAAAGCCAGTGATGGCTATCGGGTCTTGACTATCGCCAAGGACAAAGAGGTCATCGGTCTTTTGGTCTTGGAAGATACACTTCGCAAAAATGCCAATGATACACTGGCTTTCTTTAAAAAACAGGGCGTTGATTTGAAAGTGATCTCAGGCGATGATCCTTTGACTGTTGCCAAGATCTGCAAAAAAGCCGGACTTGCTGGATATGAAGCTTATGTCGATTGCCATGATCTGAATGATGATAAACTGAAAGAAGCTCTTTTTACAAGCAGCATCTTTGGCCGGGTATCACCTGATCAAAAGATGTTCATGATCGAAACTTTAAAAAAAGCCGGCCATACTGTAGGCATGGTCGGAGATGGCGTGAATGATGTAATGGCTTTAAAAGCGGCCGATTTCAGCATTTCGATGTATTCAGCCAGCGACAGTGCCAAAAATATCGCCAATGTGATCTTACTGGATGATGACTTCTCACACATGCCTTCGATCGTCAATGAAGGCCGCCGTGTCATTAACAACATCCAAAGAACAGCTACTCTTTTCTTGACAAAGACGGTCTTATCGATCTTATTGTCGCTTTTGACTGTTTTTATCCTCAAGGCCTATCCTTACGCCCCGATCCAGTTGACTCTCCTTTCTTCACTTTGTATCGGTTTCCCGTCATTTATCCTTTCTTTAGAACCCAACTACGAAATCGTCAAAGGCAACTTTCTGGCTAACGTCCTCTCTTATGCTTTGCCTTCAGCCATCTCGATCATCATCGCCATCATTATTTCAGAGATCGCTGCCAACCTGAATCTTATCGATTATGAAGCGATGGGAACGATCATCACACTATTGAGTTCAGTGATCATGATCTTTAATATCTATACGATCTCTAAACCTTTAAGTCCGATCCGGCTCACCCTGATCATCATCGCCATCATCGGCATGATCATCGCCTTTACCCTACTTAAAGAACTCTTCTATTTTACTTCTTTGGATATCGGCGATATCATCTTTGTCATCATCCTCAGTATAATAGAGGTCATAATGCTTAAAATAACCAGTGCTTTAAATCTTTCTTCAAGCTTCGCTCAAAAACTTGATGAGTATTATTAAGGAATATTTATCGTATTTCATTTATAATGATTTAGGAGGAAAAGATATGACAGAACTAATCATCATCGGAGCAGGGCCGGCCGGCATCAGTGCTGCCCTTTACGCTAAAAGAGCCAATATCGATACTAGGATCATCTACTTGGATAACACCTCATTAAAGATCGCTCACAAGATCGATAATTACTATGGAGTAAAAGATCTAAGCGGCGAAGAACTTTTCAACACAGGTCTAAAACAGGCAGAGGCTTTAGGAATTCCGCTCATCAAAGAAGAAGTCATCGCTTTGGAATATGACGGCAATTTTAAAGTCATCACGACAAACTCGGCTTATGAAGCCAAGTCTCTCATCATGGCTACCGGTGCATACCGCAATGCCCCTAAGATCAAAAATTACAAATATTACGAAGGAAAAGGCTTATCATATTGTGCGGTCTGTGACGGTTTCTTCTACCGCAAGAAAAAAGTGGCTGTTTTAGGTAACGGCGCTTATGCTTTACATGAAGCCGAATACTTAAACAACCTGACTGATGAATTATATATCCTTACAAACGGGGAAGGGATCAAAGAGGAAAAGCTTAGATCATTCAAAGTCTATGATCAAAAGATCGAAGAGATCAACGGTCAAGACAAGATCGAAGGCATCCGTTTTAGCGACGGGACGACATTAGAATTAAACGGACTCTTTGTAGCTGAAGGAACGGCCGGCAGCAGTGATCTGGCCAGAAAGATCGGCGTTCTGATCGATCAAAACAACAAGATCATCACCGATGATGAGCGCAAGACCAATATCGATGGTCTGTATGCCGCCGGTGATGCGATCGAGGGTATGCTGCAGGTAGCCAAAGCCGTCTATGATGGAGCATTGGCTGGTACAGCAGTAATCAAATATCTTAAACAAAAACACTAAAGGGCATCTAAGATGCCCTTTAATAATCATTCTTCTTCTTTATCTTTTTCAGCCGCTTTAATAACCTTTTCAGCAATATTGTTTGGAGCTGGCTCATAGCGGTCGAATTCGACAAGATATGTGCCTCGGCCTTGGGTCATTGAACGCAGTTCAGTCGCATACTTGACCATTTCAGCCATCGGTACTTCAGCTTCGATCTTCTGATCGCCATCTTCCGTCAATTCCATACCCATGATCATGCCGCGGCGTTTATTGAAATCACCAACGATCGTACCGGTATATTCTTCTGGTACATAGACGACGACTTTGCCGATCGGCTCCAGCAAGATCGGTTTAGCCTTAGGCATACCGGCTTTATAAGCTAAACGGGCCGCTGCCTTAAAGGCAATCTCTTTGGAATCGACTTCGTGATAAGATCCATCATAAAGTGTAGCTTTAACGCCTACGACCTTATAACCGGCCAGGACACCTTTTTGCATACACTCTCTAAGTCCGGCTTCAACAGCTGGGAAGTATTGTTTAGGAACAGCTCCGCCGAATACTTCTTCATCAAAGACCATATCTTCGCTCTCGCATGGTTCAAATCTGATCCAGACGTGACCATACTGGCCGGCACCGCCTGATTGTTTCTTATGTTTACCTTCAGCTTCAACTTTGCCTTTGATCGTTTCACGATATTGAACTTTCGGTTCTTTAAGATCGATATCGACTTTATATTTATTCTTTAATTTATTGACGACGACATCAATAGCCTGATCGCCCATCGCATATAAGACCTGTTCATTGGTTTCGGTATTTTTGACATAACGAAGCGAACGGTCTTCTTCCAAGATCCTCTGCAAAGCGAAAGACATCTTATCTTCATCAGCTTTAGTCTTTGGCGAGATGGCATAACCTAATTGCGGGATCGGGAATTCGATCGGCTGATAATGGACGGGCTTAGCCTTAGTAGCCAGGGTATCATTGGTTTGGGTGTATTGCAGTTTAACCACAGCACCGATGTCACCGGTAAACAGTTTACCGACAGCCACCTGGTTTTTACCTTTAATGATATAGATCTGATTGACCTTCTCAAGCTGTTCTTTATTGGAGTTGTAGATCTGAGAATCGGAAGTCAAAACCCCGCTCATCACTTTGATATAAGAGATCTTGCCGACAAACGGATCGACGATCGTCTTGAAGACCTGAGCGCTGAAAGCTTCATTCTCATTGGTTTCCATCATCACTTCTTCACTATTGGCATCATAAGCGATGACTGTACCCTTTTCTGCATAATTAGGGAAATATTCGCTGATCAGATCCAAGATTCTTTCAATGCCTAAGCAATTCAAGGCACTGCCGGCAAAGACAGGACGAATATCACCGTTTCTGACCCCGATCCTAAGACCGTGAGCGACCTCGTTTTCACTGAATTCTTCACCCGAGAAGAACTTGTCCATCAGATTGTCATCAGTCATGGCAATGGCTTCAGCGATCTGATTATAGTAGTCTTCAACGGCGTCTTTATAAGCTTCTGGCACATCCTTAGGTTCATTGAGATCATCATAATACCAGGTCTTTTTACGCAGGATGTTGATCGAACCGATCAGTTTATGATTTTCGACGATCGGAAGTTCAAAAGGAATGACGTTCTTGCCGAATTTATCATGCAGTTCATTATAAACTTTTTCAAAAGAAGCATTTTCATCATCCATCTTATTGACGAAAAAGATCGTCGGCAGTTTAGCTTTGTTGACTAGCTTCAAAGCTTTTTCTGTACCTGCCTCTACCCCGTCTTTGGCACTGACGACGATCAGGGCATTATCTCCGACGGCTAAGCCGCTGCGCATCTCGCCTTCATAGTCAAGATAGCCGGGAGTATCGATAAAGTTGATCTTTTTATTGCGCCATTCACAAGGAGCGATCGCCGTAAAGACCGACATGCCTCTTTTGATCTCTTCAGGATCAAAATCGACAGTACTGTTGCCATCTTTAGCGTTTCCCATCCTCTCAATAGCCTTGGTAAAATATTCGCTGGCTTCGACTACTGTCGATTTACCAGCTCCGGAATGTCCTAACAAGACGACATTCCTGATATCACTAGCCAAATAATCCTTCATTATTTCAAGTATCCTTTCAATTCATCAAAACATTCTGTTCTAACGTAATGAATGGCTTTGTTGCCCTCGTTGTCCACTACGTCCTTATCAGCACCCTTGTTGAGCAAGAAGATGACTAAATCGGTATAACCGCCATAACTGGCTCTCATCAGGCAAGTACAGCCGTTATTGTCTTTCTTGTTCAGATCGGCACCTTTATTGATCAGATAGTGGATGACATCGACTTTAAAAGCCAGGACTGCTTCCATTAAAGCTGTCCGTCCTTTAATGTCCTGGGCATCGATATTGGCCCCTTGTTCAACTAAATATTCTACGACATCAAGATTGCCTAAAAAAGCAGCTCTCATCAAAGATGTACGATTGTTGTTGTCATGCGAATTAACATCGCCGCCGGCTTCTACCAGCATCTTGCAGATCTCTAAATGACCCTTTTTGGCTGCACCCATCAAAGCCGTCTTATTATCTTTGTCACGGGCTCTGGGATTGGCACCATTATCTAACAGGATGCGAACGATGTCCGTGTAACCTCTTTTAGCTGAACGCATCAATCCTGAGCGTCCATCTCCGTTTACGACGTTCACATCGGCACCTTTGGCGATCGTAGAAGCGACCTTGGCGAAATCTCCGGCAGCACAGGCATCGAAGAATTCTTTGTTCAATGTTTGATCCATTTTACATACCTCCTATCAAACAAAAAGCGAACGCATCAAAACGTTCACTTCATTAACATCCCATAAGAAAATACCCCTAATTCGGCAGGGCAAGGAATTTTAGCAACTTTTACTCCTTGATCTTTTAGCATGATTATTTTCTCCTTTTGGTTACAATTTGATTGTAAACGCTCTCATACTAAAAATCAAGTATTCTATTATGATTAAAGAAAGAAAATGTTAAATTTTCGTATTATAAATGAAACATTTTCATTTTAATAAACCATGATATTTTTGATACTCGGGCATGTGAAAATTTAAGACCTGGTAGAAGCGTTTAGAGTGGTCGGGAATGATGAAATGCAAGAGTTCATGCCATAAAACGCTCTCCAGACATTCTAAAGGATAATGGATCAGAAGCGTATTTAAAGTTATGCGGTTTTCTTTGGCATAACATACGCCCCACTTTGATTTCATCTTGCGGAATTTATAAGATGGTCTAAGTTCATAACCGTAATCTCTTAAGATCTTTAAATATTTCTCTTCTTTTAAAAGCACTTCTTTATTAAGAACCGTCTTGCTTCTTTCATAAAAGATCCTTAAAGCTCTCTCTTTATCGCCGTCTTTAGCATAGATGATGATCGTATCGGATTTGATGCTCAGATTGTCATGGCCTTCTTTGATAATCAGCTGATAAGTCTTGCCAAGATAGGTGATCGTATTTAAAGACATGCGGTTTTGGCGGTAATTGGTTAAAGCTTTACTAAGCCATTTTTCATTTTTGAGGATGTTCTTTTTGATATCTTCTTCTTTCATCCCATTGGGACAAGTGACAAAAAGCGTATTATCATCGATAATACGCATATACATGTGCTTGATATTCTTGTAAGTGATCGTGATCTTTAAATTATTCATGCAGTTTTTTAATCTTGCCGAAAGCCAGAACGCCCGGACCGGTATGTGACAAGATGACTGCCCCGAATTCGTGACGTTCGACTTTCTCTTTAGTGATCTCTTCCAGCTCTTTCAGCGTACTTTCCGCTAACTCATCGACACCGTCCGCAATGACCATCCAGTAGTACTCGCTTGGATCAGTGACGGCTGTAACTTTATCGATGCCTTTCTTGATGGCTTTTTTCATCGTCCGCACTTTATCGTAAATATCGATCACTCCGTCATCACGAAGATATAAGATCGGCGTGATCTTTAAAAGATTGGCTAAAGCAACTGCTGATGGAGTGACCCGGCCGCCTCTTTTCAAATAGTTCAGATCTTCAGGAATGATCACGGCATCCATCGTCGGGGTCATAGCCTCGATCATCGCTTTGATCGCAAAGGCATCTTTACCCTCTTCGATCAGTTTTTTGGCATCCAGACATAACTTGACGATCGGATAGCA
This sequence comes from uncultured Erysipelotrichaceae bacterium, assembly GCA_944326825.1. Classification (GTDB taxonomy): domain Bacteria; phylum Bacillota_I; class Bacilli_A; order Erysipelotrichales; family Erysipelotrichaceae; genus JAHHTG01. Next base: position 13,433 of record CALVFL010000007.1, on the reverse strand, counting down.
TACCGCCTTGGCATCGACAACTGCGATCTTGTTATCAAAGGTCTTGGAAGTCATGAGCGCTGTTTCATAAGTGCCGCTTAGCCCCGATGAAAGCGGGATATGCAGGATCTGATCATACTTTTCTAGCAAGGTATTATACATCTTGATCAAAGCACCAAGCTGTACTTGCGCAGTATGGACCATCTCGCCGCTTAAAAGTTTATCTTTGATGCCTTTTAGATCGATATCTACTCCTTCAATATATTCTTTATCACCGATTGTCAAAGGCATTCTTAACACATAGATTCCTAAGTCTTCAGCTGTTTTTTCATCTATATCACAAGATGAATCAGTTAAAATTGCAACTTTGTCCATGTATTGATATTAACACATTCAAAGATCAACCTCAAGCGAGTTGTCAGGCTAAAAAGTATAAAAAACTGCCGTTTAATTAAACGACAGTTATGAATACAAATAATGGGGCGATCGACGAGACTCGAACTCGCGAATGCCAGAGCCACAATCTGGTGTGTTAACCAGCTTCACCACGACCGCCACATGCTAAATTATTTTACATGATTATCCCTCTAAAGTAAAGAGCTATTGCATAAAACTTCACACTACCTTAAAGAAAGGCCTCTTACAGCTATGATAAGAGGCCTGATCTTAAGCATTTTCTTCTAATGCTTTAGTCTTTTCCTTATTGGCTTTGATCACTTTCTGCCTTGAGAATTCTTCTCTTTCCTTTTCTTCAAGGGCATCAGTAATAAATTTAACGGTATATTCAAAATTAGGAATAACGATGTTTTTAAGGGCGTTGGCCCGCTTTTGCGTCTTTCTGATCGCATGAGCCAGACGGTAAACACTGTTATCGACTTCGGCCAAGACCATCGTCAGATCTTTGACCTTTTGAAACTGCAAGAAGGCCTCATCGACTCGTGAGTTGGTATCGACAAGTCCGTATTGGATAGTGGCTTTCTTGGGAGTATAGATCACACTGGGCACTTCCACACCCATGATCGAACGATAAGTGACTCTGATCGAATCTTCCACTCTCACCTGACGGGCGATATTAGAGATGACACCCGTAGAGATGTTGGCTTGTTGAAGATAATAATAGCCCAAAGCATAAGCATCGGTAATATCATTACGCATCAGCTTGACCTTATCGTTTAGAAGCATCATTTCCCTGATCAGAATATTACGCTTACGATCCATCAGATCATAGCCCATCTTGGCTTGTGCCAAGGATTTTTTAGCCTGTAATAGATTGCCTTTAGTGGCAAATATCTGCTTGCTGGGCATTAGTTGGCTCCTTTAGCAGCAAGTTCGATACGGCTTTGGGCATGGATCGGATCGTAATTTTGCTTAATGACCTCCGGATCAAGACGATCAAGTTCGGAAACCGGCAGAGTCGATAATAAAGCCCAGCCAAGATTCAATGTTTCCTGGATCGAACGTTTGGTATCAAAACCCTGTCCGATAAAGACTGTTTCAAACAATTTACCAAATTCGATATATTTTTTATCAGTATCTGAAAGTTCATCTTCACCGATTACCGAAGCCAAAGATCTGGCATCGATAACTTTAGCGTATGATGCGAATAACTGGTTGGCTACATCCTGGTGGTCTTTACGGGTATAACCCTCACCGATACCATCCTTCATCAGTCTTGATAAGCTTGATAAAGCGCCGACTGGCGGATAGATGCCGTTTAGATGCATACCACGGTCAAGAACGATCTGACCTTCAGTGATATAACCGGTTAAGTCTGGCACCGGGTTAGTGATATCATCATTAGGCATTGTTAGGATCGGGATCTGCGTTACTGAACCCTTTTTGCCTTCAACGATACCGGCTCTTTCATAGATCGTAGCCAAGTTGGAATATAGATAGCCAGGATAACCTTTACGGCCCGGGATCTCGCCTTTTGAAGATGAGAATTCACGCAAGGCTTCACAATAGGAAGTCATATCGGTCAGAATGACCAAAACGTGCATATCACATTCAAAAGCCAGATATTCAGCTACCGTCAAAGCACATAACGGTGTGATCGTACGTTCGATGATCGGGTCATTAGAAAGGTTGATGAACATACAGACCTTTTCCATAACGCCGGTTTCTTCAAAAGAACGTTTAAAGAAATCAGCGACGTCGTTTTTAACGCCCATCGCTCCAAAGACGATAGCGAAGTTGTCGCCGTCGCCATCAGAAAGCTGAGCCTGTTTAACGATCTGAACAGCTAGTTTATCATGCGGCAGACCTGAACCGGAAAAGATCGGCAACTTCTGCCCGCGGATCAGTGTATTTAAACCATCGATGGCGCTGATACCGGTCAGGATGAAGTTCTTAGGATATTGACGGGCTACCGGATTTAAAGGCTTGCCGTTGATGTCACCAAACTTTTCGGCATAGACGTTGCCAAGACCGTCGATCGGTTTGCCAGAACCGTTAAAGATCCTGCCCAACACTTCTTTAGAGAGCGGCATTTCCATCGGATGGCCCAGGAATTTAGTCTTGTTGTTGGTCTTGGAGATGCCTAATGTTCCTTCAAAGATCTGGACAACGACTTTGTCGCCTTCAATCTCAACGACTCTGCCGGTCCTTTTAGTACCGTCACTTAAAGCGACTTCAACTACTTCCTCGTTGGCCACTCCTTCCACATTGCGGTACACGACAAGAGATCCACTTACTTCACTTAAACCTATAATCTGTTTTGCCATAAATCGACCTCCTATTCTATACTGGCCAAGGCTTTATCGATCTTTTCAAAGTATGTATCGAGTAAAGCGATATTGTTGTTTGGCACATCATATTTGATCTTGATCAGATCTTCAAAGATACCGGTCTTGATCATTAAACTTACCGGAATATGCTTGGCGACCAGTTTCTTGCCTTCGGCATACAGGTAAGAGATAACTTTCAACATCTTGTACTGTTTTTCGATCGGTACATAAGTATCATCGGCATGGAAAGCATTCTGCTGCAAAAAGCCGACTCTTACGACTCTGGCGATCTCCATCGTCAGTTTTTGATCTTCTGGCAAGACATCGCTGCCGATCAGCTTGACGATCTCTAAGAGATCATTTTCATCATGTAAGATCGTAACGATCTCATTTCTTAATTTCAAGAAATCTTTAGCGACATTCTTATCATACCAGTTAGCCAGATCATCAATGTATTCACTGTAGGAATCAGTCCAGTTGACTGACGGATAGTGACGGGCATAAGCCAATGATTTATCAAGCGCCCAGAACGATCTGACGAAACGTTTGGTATTTTGAGTGACTGGCTCGGAGAAGTCACCGCCTTGAGGCGATACGGCACCGATAATAGTCACTGAACCTTCTTTGTCGCTTAAAGTTTCCACATAACCGGCTCTTTCATAGAATTGAGCGATACGGGATGGCAGATAGGCCGGGAAACCTTCTTCAGCCGGCATCTCTTCAAGACGGCCGGAGATCTCTCTTAAAGCCTCTGCCCAACGGGAAGTCGAGTCAGCCATGATCGCTACATGATAACCCATATCACGATAGTATTCTGCTAAAGTGATACCGGTATAGATACTGGCTTCACGGGCTGCCACCGGCATGTTGGAAGTATTGGCGATAAGCACTGTTCTATCTAACAGTAAATGATTGGTCTTAGGGTCAACCAGGCTTGAGAATTCTTCCAAGACCTGTGTCATCTCGTTGCCGCGTTCCCCGCAGCCCACATAAACAATGATATCGGCATCACACCATTTAGCGATCTGGTGCTGAAGCATCGTCTTGCCGGCACCAAAGCCGCCTGGTACAGCTGCCGCACCGCCTTTGGCGATCGGGAAAGTCGTATCCAGAACTCTTTGGCCGGTAATCAGCGGGATCGAGATCGGTTTGCGCTCTTTGACAGGGCGAGGGATCTTGATCGGCCATTTTTGGGCCAGTTTCAATTCGTGGACGATACCCTCTTTATCTTCGACTTTTGCCAAAACTTCTTCGCAGGTATAAGCGCCATCACCTTTAACTTCAACGACTTTACCGCTGACATTAGGCGGGACCATTGAGCGGTGTTCGATCAGCGGTGTTTCTTTGCAGGTCGCAAAGATCGTGCCGCCTTCTACTTCTTCACCCTCTTTGATAAGGATGTGCGTATCCCACTTTTTAGAAGTATCCAAAGAGGCGATATTTTGTCCTTCGGCAATAAATGCTCCTTCATCTTCCATGATCGCTTTCAAAGGACGCTCGATACCATCAAAGATATTAGTCAAGATGCCTGGTCCTAAAGTTACCGATAAAAGGTCGCCTGAACCGATGACAAGTTCACCGGGTTTCAGACCGGTAGTCGATTCATAGACCTGAATAGTCGTCCGGTCTTTGGTTATTCCGATAACTTCACCCATCAAGCGCTTGTCACCGACATAGACCATCTCCATCATCGAGAAGTCACTGGTATCTTTTACTGTAACGACCGGGCCGTTGATAGAATATATACGATTCTCCATATCCGCCCTCCTATATCGTTAAACCGGAATGATCTTTAAACCATTCAGTCTGTTCATCAAAACGAGTATCTAAAGTATAATCATATTCCACATTATCTTTAGTATCGACATATTTAAAGCCGCCAAAACGATATTTGACAACTTTTAAGACGACATCTTTATGCTCCTTAACAAAACTCTCATATAAAGCCTTGTCATTTTCATCGACGACAAGTTCCCCTTGATCAGCTTTAAGTTTTCCTAAAGTCTTTTCGATCATCGTCTTGTATTCTGCAGTTTTACAATAAGCCTGAAGTTTAGCAGCTAGATCTTTAAAAAGCTCATTGACCAGTTCTTCTCTTAAACTTAAAAGATCTCTCTTCGTTTTAAGTTTAGCTTTAGAACTCTTGGTGACTGTCAGCATTTGCAGATCATCGAGTTCCTTATCAAGATATGATTCCTGTTCTTTCTTGAGTCCTTCTTTAAAGATACTGAGCTGTTCTTCATGCATCTGTTTTATTTCATAATCGATCTGATTGACGACCAGTTCTACCTGTTCATCAACGTCTTTGACGATTCCATCTAAAATTTCATTTTCCATTTAAACACCTCATAATTTAACACCGATAGATTCACTGATATACGAGTCGATGGTTTCACCGATATTGGCACTGCCATGACGGTCAGGAATCTCGACAAGAAGCGGTGACTTTAATTCCAATTTGTAATTAGAAATAACATCCGGACAAAGATTGACGATGATGGTCGTCAAAAGGATGATCGCTATCTCTTTATCTTGGATCAATTCCGCAAGTTTAGCGATCACTTCTTCTCTTTGGTGCAAGACTACCGTTTCAATGCCGGCCAAGCGCATACCCATTTGCGTATCAATGTTATCACTAATACAAAATACCTTCATCAAATAACTCCTATAACTGGTTGATGATCAAAATGGAAATCAATAGACCATAGATGGCGACACCCTCACCAAGGGCAACGAAGATCATGGCTTTACCGAAGTTATCAGAGTTTTCACTGATCGCACCGATAGCAGCCGGAGCAGCACTTCCAACGGCAATACCGGCGCCAAGAGATGAACAGCCGGTAGCTACTGCTGCAGCGATAAAGCCTAAACCTTGAGCTAAAGAGCCGTCAAATGTATTGGTGATCGTCGTTTCTTCAGCGAAAGCACTGACACCGCCGCCAACGACTAAGAATGTAAAGACACAAACAAACATCATAACTTGTGCAAGAACACGAGTTCTGGCATTATCTTTAGTAACACCTTTTTTCATGAGCATGATTGAAGCAGCTACAAATACGATTGCAATAATAGGTAATAACATCTTATTTTTCCTCCCCGATTTTTATTTTAAAGATGTAAGTACTTCGTACTTTCTTCCTCCGCCGTCATAATAGCGTGAGAATAATTCATAATATTCTAAACGTAAAGTCTGGATACCGACGATCAGTCCCTCTAAGCACATTACAAAGATGTTGCCGAAGACAAAGACGATCATGCTGCCAGCTCCGCCGACCATATCACATAAGGTCATCACCACGAGCATCATGCCGGCGTGTGACAAGATAAAGCCGCCGATACGCAAGAATGACATGGTATTGGAAACAAATTCCAAGATAACGGTAATGATCTCAAAGACGTGCTGAAGGATAAAGCCGCCCCAGCCCTCTTTAGGTGTGATCGATTCACCTTTAAGCAGTTCACCCAGCGGTTCTTCAAAGAAGAAGCAGACAAACGGGATCACCACAAAGATGATGATAAACGGCATCGATAAAAGATTGACGCTTAAAGGAGCTATGCCGAAGGCATCCGCAAACATATTAAAGATATTTACACCGACATAGGCGTAGAAGACAAATCCGGCAATACCGTTGGTAGAGAATAAAAACTTGCCCAGATCCTTATGTTTGAAAGTCTTATACATATTGATAAGCATACACATCAAAATCAAGACGACACCAAGCGATACGGCATAGATCAATAGTCTTGTAGACCAGTCAGCCTCCATGACGTGGATCAGATTGCCTTCTGTACCGAATAATTGCTGGTGGATAGGCGTCAATAGTTCCTCATTGCCAAAGACGCTTCCGAAAAAGAAGCCGAAGATCATGGCGAAGATACCGATCCTGCCGATGATACCGAAAAGATTGTTAGGTTTCTTTTTAATATCATATAAATATGTACCAACCAAGAATAAGACTAAACCCTGTCCCACATCTGCAAACATGATACCAAACATGATGCAGTAAGTGATCCCTAAAAAGATCGTCGGATCAAAGTCAAAGTAAGACGGCAAAGAATACATTTCAACAAACATTTCAAACGGTTTGAAGAAACGGTTATTCTTTAAAGCTGTCGGTACTTTAAGTCCCTTTTTATCTTTAGGATCTTCCACTTCGACCTTTACCGGCAGATCCTTAAAAGCATTCTTATAAGTTTCCAGATCGTTTAACGGCACATAACCGGCGATCTCATATCTTTGGGTATTGCTTTCTTCATCATCGACCACAACACAGTATTTATGCAAACGCTGCAGGTTATCATTTTGAATGCAGTAAGCATAGACATCCTGCAATTTGTCCTTGCATTCATCAGCCACTTTACGGATATCAAGATCAGGGATATGGATCTCTTCAAAGAATAAAGACTCAAACAGATCTCGAACATTGCCATAGTAAGTATCGCTGGCTACCCAGATCACCCAGTAATACTGTTTGTTCTGGTGAACGACACACATATCAAACTTGCGGTTTTCTGTATAAGTCAATTTCTTATAGCTGTCTTTAGGCAATCTGCCAAACCCGAATTTGATATAACGGCAGCTGTGGATGCTTTCATACCCGACATCGCCAATGATATCTAAAGCTTTCTGATCATCGCTGGTCATCAAAGTATCATTCAGACTGCTGCTTAATTCCAGCTTCTCGCTGATCTCTTTGATAAAAGCTTCGATCTCTTCTTTAGTATAGTTTTGGGATGCCTCTTTTTTGATTCCGACTTCAATGCCGACACTGTGAGCGATATTCTTTAAAGTATTGACATACTCGCCATAAGTGGTATCTTCACTCAGCGGTGCTTGAGCGTCTTCATCATCACTAACGATATTAACGGCTGTTTCCGGACATAATAACTTAGTTTCAATAGCCTTTAATAACATACTGTCAAGATGATCAAGATCGCAAGAAGTCTTCACAAACCTCATCTTTCTAATCGACACGTTATTCCTCCCCACTAATATATAAGCATCTTGCTTATCTCATCGATCGGAACACGATAACGCACTCCTTCGATGATCTCAACGATATTGTTTATTTCTACCCCCATCAAATAGATGTAGGTCAATAATACCGCATCAGCATCACTTGAAGACATCAGATGTTTACGGTTCATATTGTAGTTGATGTTTCTGGTCGTATGTTCTATAAACAAGAAACGGTCTTCAGTCAAATAGTTGCGGTACGAAGAATCTTTCAGATAATTATAGATAGTTTCCGGATCATTGGCGGCGATCATATCTTCGATATCCCGCTTATTGAAACGGGAATAGACCGGTGTGATCATCGTAGCGATCTTTTCATTATCATAATTGAAATATTTCTTCAAACGATAGATCTTGGCCACATTATCAAGTTCGATCTCCGTCTTGATAAGTTCTTCGATCTTATCTCTGTCTTTACCCTTAAAACTCTCTTCTACCACTTCAAGAGTTGATTCGTGATAATAGTTATAAATATCATGTTCAAGATTGACATAATCCAAGTTATCAAGATCTCTTGTCAAATAGTTGCCGATGATCTTATGATAAGGAGTATTCTCCAGTACTTTGGATAATTCCTCTAAAGTTCTCACATTGGCTAACTTCTTGACATCGAAACATAACTCATTTTCAATGATGACCGGCAGTTTGACTAAGACTGTATCCATTTCATCAGCGTTCAATAAACGAACGACCGACAAGATGGCATTGATCTCAGCCTGCAGGACGATCGTCTTTCTGATGCCGGCTCTTTTAGAAGTTGAGTAGCGCAAGATCTTGCCTAACTTGAAGATAATATCATTACGAATCAAGGCTTCAAGCTGGCCTCGATGCAGCGACTTTTCATTGACGCCGTCAAGCGATGAAGCATAATAAGTTTCATTCTTTAAATAAGAAGCGATCTCAGATACCTGCTTCTTTTGCATCATCGATTGATAATCGGCATCTTTAAGCCGCTTGGCAAACATGGCACGAGTCTTGGTGATAAGGGCATTAGCTGTTGCCTTCATCAGCGACCTCCTTTATCCATTGATGCAATAATCGTACATTTCTTTCAACCACTTATCATGGTTTTCTTTAAACCGACTCTTAAGTTTGGCGGAAACTTCTTCATATTCTTTGGCACTTTCGCTTTCCGTCTTTTGGATCTTGGCGTCAAGTTCAGCTTTTTTCAAAGCTAAACGCTCATTGACTTCTTTCCAGGTCGAATCGGCGATCTCTTTTTTCTCTTTTTCGATGGCGTCGATGGCAGCCGTTTTTTCCTTGTGGATGTTTACGACTTTATCCATGCACTCGTGATCAAAATCAATCAATTTTTTAATATCATCAAGTTCCACATTCCATCCTCCTTTTAACCTTTGGTATTATAACATAACTTAACGACCTAAAAAAGACACTAAATCAAGTAATGTCGATCTTTGTTTCATAAAAGGCTTTAAGCCCATTATAGAGATATTCGGCATCTTTAAGACCGGCCGTTTCGTATGATGAATGCATAGCCAGCTGCGCTAGACCGATATCGACTGAAGGCAAAGACAAATGACGGTTAGAGATATTGCCAAGCGTACTGCCGCCCCTTTCATCAGAACGGTTGGTGAATAACTGATATGGAACATCAGCCTTTTTTAAAATATCCGTGAATACAGCGATGCTGTAGGCATCAGAAGTATAGGATTGATTGGCATTATATTTGATGACGATGCCCTCGTTCATCTTGGGACGATTGATCGGATCGGATTTTTGAGGAAGATTGGGATGAAGGGCATGGGCATTATCGCAGGATACTAAAAACGAGCGGCTTTTAGTCTTGTAATAATCAATCTTTAAAGCCTTGGCGATCCTTTTGAGATTGCTCGCCATAAAATCACTGTCTGCCCCCTGATAGCTTAAAGAACCCACTTCTTCATTGTCAAAGCAGGCAAAGACATTGATCGCTTCCTCATCTTTACTCTCAACAAAAGCCTTGAAAGAGAGATAAGCACATTCTAAATCATCGATATGAAAGGAAGAGAAGTATTTCTCATTCAGATAGGTAACAGCTTTGATAAGCGGATATAGATAAAGGTCATAGCCGATGACATCTTCATTTACATCAAGTGATAAAAACTTTAAAAGATCAAAGTCATCACCGCTTTCAACAAGCGGCAAAAGATCGATCTGGGCATTAGGGGCAAAGGAATTATTGACACTGTGATTCATGTGGATAGCCAAAGAAGGAATGATCCCGAAAGGTCTTTGCAGATCATATTCTTTATAAGCGATCCTGCCCTCTTTTTGATAGATGATCCTGCCGGCTAAACTTAAAGGACGATCAAGCCAGGTATAATCGATGCTGCCGCCGTATTTTTCCACATTTAATTTAACATAGCCGTTTTCTTTGATCAAAGAGCCCGGTTTCAGCTTTAAAGCCGGACAATCGCTATGGGAAGCCGTGATCTTAAAACTGCTTTCCTTTAGATCTAAAGGTACTTTAAAAGCGAGAATACTGCTTAAATTGCGGATAACATAATAACTCTTGCCGCCTTTTAAGACATAATCTTCACTTTCTTTGAGCTTTTCAAACCCATTTTTGCTAAGTGTCGCTTCAAAGCCCTTTATCGCATTGAAGGCGCTGGGCGAAGCATCTAAAAACGCTAACAGATCTTTCATTCTTCTCCTCCGATGATCTTAAAATATTTTAAACCGTTGATGATGCCGCTTCTTCTGACATGCGTCGTCACATAGGTAGCCTTGGCCTTGACAAAGTCAGCGCTGTTGCCCATAGCACAAGAATAGGCACACGCTTCAAACATATCCAGGTCATTGTCGCCATCACCAAAACATAATACTTCTTCACGCTTTAGACCGTAATGATCCAAAGCCTTTTTCAAAGCGTGACCCTTGCCGCTGTCTTTAGACAAAAAATCATAACCGTAGCTGTTCCACGATACATATTTGGTATGCGGCATCAGTTCGGAGATGATCTTTAATTCATCTTCTCTCACAAAAGCGGTCACGATGATCACATCGTGATCCATGGCAATATTCACATCTTTGATCTTAGGTACGTTAAAAACGACATAACTATGATAATTGCGGGCTTTCTCATTGAGATAGTTGATATAATAATCATCTGCCTCCGTAAAAGCACAGCTCAGTTCATGATCTTTAAGATAATCCAAAAGATTCCTGATGTCGTCCTTTTCAATACTGTTGATACTGTAATAGCCCTCTTTGGTCGATAGGATCTGGCCATTAGAAGTGATATAGGCATCAAAGTCGATACCGTCGATATTCTCTAATTCCAAAGCATGACGGCCGGTCACTAAAAAAAGATAGAACTCGTCTTTTAAAGAATTCAGCACTCGGATGATTCTTTGGGGGATCTTTTTGGCACCATAGGGCAAAAGGGTGCCGTCAAGATCAAAAGCTAAAGCTCTAATCTTATTCATATGCTTAATTATAAACCTTTATCGAGGCATTGCAATATCACCAGCCCTTCAACATGTTCACTGAAGACAAACTGGTCATAAAACTTCAATTTAGTGATCCGATAATATCTTTTAAGTTTTGAAAGATCTCTTTTAAAAGTTGCAGGATCACATGACACATAGATGATCTTTTTAGGTCTTCTTCTGATAAGTTCATTTAAAAAGGCTTCATGAAGACCGCTGCGGGGCGGATCGACGATGATCGCATCATAGTCATCACTTAAAGCCTGCAAAGCATCGCCGACTATGAAACGGGAGTTCTTTATATCATTCTTAGAAGCGTTAAGTCTGGCATTTTTAATGGAAGCCGGATTATTGTCGATGCCGATGACCTCCTTTACTTCTTTAGCGATGAAAGAAGCGATCGTACCTGTGCCGGTATAGGCATCAAGAACTTTATCATCCAAAGACAAATTACCGTCTTCGACAATGTCGCTATAGATCTTGTAAGCGACTTTGGGATTGACCTGATAGAATGAACGGCTGGAGATCGTAAAAGTCAGATCGCCCATTTTATCTTCCAAAGAATCTTTGCCATAGACCACTTTATCACTTTCGCCCAAAACGACAGCGGTGTGGCGGAAATTATAGTTAAAGACGATGCTGACGATCTCTTTATGGCGTTTAGTCAGCTCTTTGATGAAATTGCGGGATGACGGGAAGATCTTTTCACCCAGCACAAAAGTCAGCAGGGCTTTTTGATCATCGCTCGCTACCCTGATCTGAACATGTCTTAATAGACCCTTTCTGCTTAAAGGATCAAATACGCTTAACTTAAAAGCGTTAGCCAGTTCATCTATCGAAGCGATCAGGGCATTGGCCGTTTTGCTTTGCAGCGGACAGTCTTTTATAGCGATGACTTTGCGGCTGTTTTGCGCATACAGTCCTGATTTAATGATCCCTTTGTCTTTATAAAAGGAAAAGGTGACTTTATGGCGGGAATGATAAGGATCATCCATAGCATAAAAGGCAAAGTCCTCTTTAAACATTCTTTTTAATTTAGCCTTTTTATCTTTGATCGAAGCGGCATAGTCGCCAAGATCATATAAGCAGGCTCCGCACTTTTGATAATACTTACACTTCATTATCTAGTATCCTGTCTAAAAGTTTATCACAGCCCTCATCGATATCCCGATAAGTCTTTTCAAAATTGCCGCTGTACCAGGGATCATCAATATCTCTTTTTAAAAGCATACTGATCTTATGATCTTTATCATAAGGAATAAAACGATCGATCAGATAACGGTTAAAATGATCCATTAAGATGATGTGATCATAATACTCATAATCATCTTTAGTGAATCTTGAAGCATAATGTTCTCTATAGGGGATATGATATTTCTTAAAGATCGCTTTAGTGCCATAGTGGATGCCATTGCCCACTTCTTCATTTGATAAAGCCTTGGACTCGATCTCAAAATCAGCTGATCGGCCCAGTTTATTCACTTTATCTGCTAATACGAATTGAGCCATGGGGCTGCGGCAGATATTGCCATGGCATAAGAATAATATTTTGATCATCTTATCTTTTCCTCTTATAAATCATTTTTCTTCTTTCAATAAAAAAGCAGCTTTTTTGCCCTCAGGTATTTTGATGGCACCTAAGTGTTCAAGATAGGAAGCTATCTTGTCTTTGACATATTCTTCATAATCGGGATATTTATAGACTAAAGCGGTAAGCTCATAAATGAAAAGCCCCTTGATATGTCTTTTAGAATGCAAACAGGATAATGCCTGCCCATAAGCGTGCAGCAAGGCTGCATAATAGGGATCATCACTTTCTTTAGCTAAAGCGTGAACTTTCAGGATAGCCCTTATAGCCAAAGGCATCTTGATCTCGCCATGAAACCATCTTTCACACAAGTCACAAGCTTTTAAAATATCATCGCCAAACTTGATATACAAGATCTCTTTGATACCCTTGACTTCTTCGAGCATAAAACTGGCTGTTTCAAGCTTGCTTAAGCTGTCGCATTTAGCAAATACTTCTTGCAGACAGCTTGAATCAAGATTAAAAAAGATCTTATTCTTTCTTTTTATTCTAACCTTTACATCGCTAAGATCCATAGGCTCATCATACTAAAAAAGATAGGTAAACTCAATACCTATCTCGTTTTGGCTCTCTAAATTCTGGTGGGGTTGGGGATACCCTTTAAAATATAGTGGGGTCATTTTTAAAACAAAATTATATATCTGTGGGGATACCCTCTAAATTCTGGTGGGGGTATCTTTTTTTCATATAAT
>CALVFL010000006.1 GCA_944326825.1 uncultured Erysipelotrichaceae bacterium | reverse complement strand
GATCTTTGTCCATTGGTCTATACCTAATACGGTATTTATATATAACCGTTCCTTTCTTACACCTATATAATAACTTCATATACAAGATAATATAAGTCTATATTTTAATTTTTATTTGGGGTATAATCAAAGTGTTGGGGTGATGTTTAAAACATCACTTTTTTTATGAAAAAGACATGCTTCAAACATGTCTTAGTTGATCTGACTTTTTAGATAACTGAACAAGAAGGCATTGATGTCGCCATCCATGACTTTATCCACATTGCCTTCTTCATAGCCGGTGCGATGATCTTTCACAAGGGTATATGGACAGAAGATATAAGATCTGATCTGCGATCCCCACTCGATAGATTTCTGTTCGCCCTTGAGTTCTTTCATCTTGGCTTCGTTTTCTAGGATAGCCCTTTGATATAATTTACTTTTTAATGTGTTCAAACATCTTTCCCTGTTAGCGATCTGCGATCTTTCTGTCTGGGAAAAGACCACGATGCCGGTCGGGATATGTTTCATTCTTACAGCGCTGTCTGTCTTGTTGATGTGCTGGCCGCCGGCTCCGCTTGAGCGCATCGTATCGATCTCTAAATCTTTTTCATCGATCTCGATCTCGATCTCATCGTTGAATTCCGGTGTGATCTCTACACTGGCAAAAGAGGTATGTCTTCTGCCTGAGGCATCAAATGGCGAGATCCTGACCAAACGATGGACACCGCTTTCTCCTTTAAGATAACCATAGGCCAGATCGCCTTTGATCAAAACACTGCACGACTTCATGCCGGCTTCATCGCCAACCTGATAATCCATGACTTCAAAACCGAAACCGTTTTTAGCAGCATAACGCTGATACATCCGATATAACATCATCGCCCAGTCCTGCGATTCAGTACCGCCAGCCCCAGGGTGGATCTCTAATATTGCATTGGAATGATCATAATCATTTGACAGCAGGACTTTGATCTCATAGTCTTCAAAAGCTTTTAATACATTTGGATATTCTTCACTTACCAAAGCGAACATCTCTTCGTCATATTCTTTATTCAAATCATCGACGCTGCTTAGAAGATCACTTATCGAATTATAGTTTACATAATACTTATCATAAAGATCTTTAGCCGTATTATATTCTTTGATGATCTTTTGAGCTTCTTTGGGATCATTCCAAAAGTCCTCTCTGGTCTGGAGTTCTTCTTTAGAGTGCAATTCTTCTTTAAGCTTGTTCAGATCTAATGATTCGCCCAGCGCTTCCAGTTTCTTCTTGGCTTCCAAAAGACCTTGTTTGATCTCGTATAATTCCAAATTAAGCCTTCTTTCCTCTGACTACTACTTTAACATTTAAACAGAAGACAACAACTTCTGTAGAGATATTCTTCATCATCTCTTCAAATAATTCAAAACCTTCTTCGACATAAGCCTGCAGCGGGTTGTTTTGAGCATAGCTTCTAAGACCGATGCCATCCCTTAATTTAGCCATCGTATCGATATGGAATACCCAGGCTCTATCAATGACTCTTAACACCATTGTCTTTTCGATCGGCAAGATCTGTTCTTTATAATCTTTGATCTTATCTTCATAATAACCCCAGACGATATTCAGACATTTCTCTTTAGTGTCATCATAGCCCAGTCCTTCGATATCCTTAACTTCCATACCTTCTTTTAAGCCCATGCGTTTAAAGACATTAACGATCTCTTCATAATTGATAACTTCTTTTTTTCCGTCTTTTGAAACTCTCAGATCAACGACATTTTCGACCACTCTTTTAAACATCTCATAGACGACAGAATGGATGTCTTCGTTTTCTAAGATATAGTTACGCTGATCATAGATCGTTTCTCTTTGCTGGCGCAAGACATCATCATAATCAAGTAAAGTCTTACGCATATCAAAGTTAAGACCTTCTACTCTTTTTTGAGCAGAGGTTATCGATTTAGTCACCATGCCGTTTTCGATCGGGGCATCGCCCATCATCTCAAACATGCCCTGTACTCTTTCACTGCCGAATCTGACCATCAAATCATCTTCGAGCGATACATAGAAACGGGAGAAGCCCGGGTCACCCTGACGTCCGCTTCGGCCACGCAACTGGTTATCGATACGTCTTGATTCATGTCTTTCACTGCCCAAGACAGCTAATCCGCCCAAAGCTCTTGACTCTTCAGTAAGCTTGATATCGGTACCACGACCGGCCATATTGGTGGCGATCGTTACCGAACCTTCTTTACCGGCTTTAGCGATGATATCTGCTTCACGGGCATGGTTTTTAGCGTTCAATACTTCATGCCTGATCCTTTTTGCCTTTAACATCTTGGAGATGAGTTCTGAAGTTTCAACCGAAATCGTACCAACCAATACCGGCTGTCCTTTGGCGTGCAGTTCTTCAACTTCTTTGATCAAAGCTTCAAACTTGGCTTTCTTGGTACCAAAAACCAGATCCGGATAATCGATCCTGGCTACAGGACGATGAGTAGGTATCTCGACGACCCGCATATTATAGATCGACAGGAATTCTTCTTCTTCGGTTTTAGCTGTACCAGTCATACCAGCCAGCTTATTATATAATCTGAAGAAGTTCTGGTAAGTGATCGTTGCATAAGTAATGCTTTCTTCTTTGATCTGTAAGCCTTCTTTAGCTTCCAAAGCCTGATGCAGACCATCAGAATATTCTCTGCCCGGCATCTTGCGTCCGGTATTCTGGTCAACGATGATAACTTCCCCTTCTTCAACGACATATTCAACATCCTTTTTCATGATGTAGTTAGCCTTTAAAGCCTGTGAGATATAATGAACTAGATTGGTATTCTCCATTGAATACAGGTTTTCAAGTCCAAAGGATTTTTCAGCCTTGGCTACACCGGCTTCCGTCAACTGAACACCTTTTTCTTTAATATCGACCACATAATCTTCTTCAGCCTTTAACCTTTTAACGAAGCGGTCAGCACTCAGATAAAGATTGGCTGTCTTTTTAGCGCCAGCCGAAATGATCAATGGAGTTCTTGATTCATCGATCAGGATCGAGTCCACCTCATCCACTAAGGCAAAGTTTAAAGGTCTTAAGACCCTATCTTCGATCCTTGTGACCATATTGTCACGCAAATAGTCAAAACCGACTTCCGAGTTAGTCGTATAAGTAATATCACAATTATAGGCAGCTTTCTTTTGAGCTGGTGTAAGCTGTCTTAAATTAAGACCGACCGTCAGACCTAAAAAGCGATGGATCGATCCCATCCATTCACAGTCACGGGAAGCCAGATACTCATTGACCGTAACGACGTGCACACCTTTACCTTCAAGGGCATTAAGATATACCGCCATTACCGAAGTAAGCGTCTTACCTTCACCGGTCTTCATTTCGGCAATATCGCCTCGATGTAAGACGCAGGCGCCTTCCAGCTGACAAAAATATGGATATTCGCCGATCACCCGTCTGGCAGCTTCACGGGCTACCGCAAAAGCTTCGCACATAATATCATCTAAAGTTTCACCGTTTTTTAAACGTTCTCTAAACTCTTCTGTTTTAGCTTTAAGTTCATCATCACTCAAAGCTTCCATTTGTTTTGAATAATCTTCTGTAGGACGTACAGCTTTTTCGATATCGGAGAGTATTTTTTTATCTGTATTAAACAGCCTAGAAATCAAACCCATTTCATTTCCTCCTAACTTTGTTATTATATCATATAATCATTTCATATACCCACAATGAATATCCTGGCGATACTTTTACTTATTATCCAGATAATATTTAGAATAGGCTAAAGTAAGACATTTGACTTTGCGGCATTTGTCTTTGATGAGTTTATAACACCCGTACATCGAAGCCCCGCTTGTGAGGATATCATCAACGATCAGGATCTTGTCTTCTTTTCTGATATTTTCTTTAAGTCGAAAATTATCTTCCATCAGACGGTGATCACCTTTGGCACTTTGCGAGCGATCTTTTCTTTTTTCAAAAAGACATCTTTTTTCAAGTCTTATCTCTTTTATACTTTCGGCGATATGATCAAACCCTCTTTGTGAAAGTTTGGATGGGCTGCTTGGCACATAAGTCATAATGTAGCCGTGATATTTTAAATACAGCCAGTCTTTAAAAGGGTGAAAGAAGACATCCTTTAAAGCTTCATCGTGAGCTTCTTTGTATTGCAGGATCATACTTCTAAAATTATCCTCATAGACATAAAAACTCTCTACCGTCATATCCTTAACCTTGATCTTCCTTTTCTTTAACATCAAACTTTTTCGGCAATTCATACATAAGGGATCGTCATCAAAGAGATAATGCCAAAGATCATTATTCTCAAAACGATAACCATCACAATAACGACATTTTATTGGCATAACTTATCTCCGCACAGGCTGCTTTTATTTCCTTGGAAATCTTATTAGTGATGATATAGGCTTTCCCAAATGGATTATAATAGTTTCTGCCCACTCTTCCAGTCATCTGAATGATCGAGGCTTTGTCAAAGACATAGTGGTTGTTGATGAGAAGGATCACATTCACATCTTTGATCGTTATCCCTCTTTCCAAAACTGTTGTAGCAACTATCAAACGATACTTTTTATCTTTAAAGTCTTTGATATTTTCATCTCTTTCTTTTAGATCGCTATATACATAAGTCGTCTTAAAAAACAATCTTAAAAGATAATAGGTATATAGACATTGTTTTTTGGTTTCGCAAAAGATGATGTATTGGCCATGACTGTTGTTGAGATGATATAAAAGCCACCAGTAGCCGATAAGTTTAGGAGTCATGATTATCTTTGGTTCGATCAGCGGTTTTAAGTGCGGTCTTTGATATAAAGATAAGGTCCTGCTTTCTCTTTGTGATATAAAGCCCATTATCTTTTCATCAACCGTAGCTGTTGAATAGATGATATGTCCTTTAGCGGCATTTAAAGCGATATTGTTTAAGACCTCATCACCTTTAAATGGAAAGGCATCGACTTCATCCAGAATCAAAAGATCAAAAGTCTTAGGATAGCGGTACAGCTGATGGGTAGTACAAACGATAAGATCACCATATAAGTCACTGGTATGTCCTTCACATACCATTACCACTTTAGCTTTATCAAAAATCGCTTTAAAACGTCCGTAAAGATCGATCACCACTTCCCTGCGGGATATGGCGTAGCAGACTTTCTTTTTCTTTTTTAAATATTCGCTGATCGTCTTTAAAACGATCTCTGTCTTCCCGCTTCCGCAAACACAATGCAAGATCACATCACTTTGATCGATAAGTAAAGCACACTCATCACTGATGATCTTTTGTTTAGGAGTAAGAGCATACTTCAGATCATAATGAAAACTCTCTTCCTTTATCGGATATTCTTTAGGATATAATTCTTCGTTTAAAAGTATCCTTTTAAACTTGATGCACTTTCGGCAGTAATAACCCTTTGAACCTAAATAAAAATATGACTTGTCAGTATTCCCGCATCTTGGACATCTCATACTGATTTATAGTCATATTTTTTTAATTTTCCTAACGTATATCATCAATAAAGGTAATTTTGTTGTTGGCAGTAGTAGAATTGACCATTTTGATCTTAGTCTTAAAATAACTTTCCAATACCGAAGCATCATCGGTAAAGTTGCCCTGATCTTCATAACCTTTTAAATAGGCTTCTTTTATCAATGCACTTTTAAAACATTGCGGGGTCTGGGCCAGATAGATATGATCTCTATCAAGAGTCTTAAGCACATAGCCGTCCTTGACTTCTTTGATGGTATCTTTGGCTTTTATCCCCAGCATGGCGGCATCTTCGCTCTTTAAAGTTTCTTTCAGATTGTTAAGATCTAAAGAAGTGATATAGGGTCTGGCCCCATCATGGATCATCACATATTCTTCTTTTACTTCTTTTAATGCGTTATATACTGAAAAGAAGCGTTCTTTGCCGTTTCTTGCAAAGATCATCTTTTTTTCAAAGGTAATCTTTTTAAGATCTTCATCACTCACAGCCACGATCACTCTTTGACATTCTATATCTTCCAAAAAAGGACTCAGGGCATTCTCCAAGATCGTTTTGCCATTTGGCATCTTATAGAAAACTTTGTTGTAGCCAAGGTCGAGTCTTTTGCCTTTGCCCCCGGCTAATACGATCGCATCATATTTCATACCTATATCATAACATCTAATCACTTTTAGCGTATCTGACTTTTAGTCAAAAGAAAAGCCCTCTTTAGACAAGAGAGCTTAATTTATCATTCAGCGATCGCTTAGTACATGCCTCCTATGCTAGGAGCTGGGGCAACTTCTTTTTCTTTGATCTCGCCGACGGCTGCTTCTGTGGTAACGAATAAGCCGGATATTGAGGCAGCATTCAGGACAGCTGATCTTGTAACTTTACATGGATCAACGATTCCTTCAGCGAACATATCGACCCAACTGCCGTTCTTAGCATCAAAACCGACATTGGTTTCCTGCGTCATCTGTTTATCAACGATGTCTTTACCGTTATAACCGGCATTTTCAGCGATCTGATAAAGCGGTTCAGTCAAAGAATCCAAGACGATCCTGATACCTTTAGAAACATCAGCATTGTCGCTTGTCAATTCTTCTTTTAATTCACGATAGATCTCGACAAGACATGCGCCGCCGCCAACGACGATACCTTCTTCAATAGCGGCCTTAGTAGCATTCAAGGCATCTTCGATCCTTAATTTCTTTTCCTTTAATTCGCTTTCCGTCGTTGCACCGACTTTGATGACAGCTACACCGTTAGTAAGTTTAGCCAGTCTTTCCTGTAAACGTTTCTTATCGTAATCAGAATCAGTATTGGCGATCAGATTTTCGATCTCGCTTACTCGAGCATTGAAATCTTCCTTAGAACCGGCACCCTCGATAATCGTTGTGTGATCTTTTTCAACGACCACTTTCTTACAAGTACCAAGATCTTCGATGTCAACATCCTTTAAATTCATGCCCAGATCTTTAGATATGAATTTAGCGCCAGTCAATACAGCGATGTCGCTTAAAGTATCTTTTTGAGAGTCACCAAAGCCTGGAGCCTTAGTTGCTACAACATTGAAGGTACCTCTTAATTTATTGACGATCAAAGTAGAGATAACTTCATTTTCAATATCATCAGCGATGATGAGTAAAGGCTTGTTCATCTGAACTACTTTTTCAAGTACCGCTAAAACATCCTGGATGGTTGAGATCTTCTGATCAGTGACCATGACTAACGGATTTTCCATTTCCACATTCATCTTTTCACGATCACTTACCATGTATGGTGAAATATAACCCTTGTCATATCTTAGACCTTCTGTAACTTCCAAAGAAGTATCAAAGCCTTTTGATTCATCGACATTGATGACACCGTTCTTGCCTACTCTGTCCATGGCTTTAGAGATGATGTCACCGATCTCTTTAGAGCCGCTGGAAATTGAAGCTACCGAAGCGATACCCTTGGAAGAGTCAACTTTATGAGCTTTAGCGATCAGTTTTTCAGCAACTTTCTTGCTGGCAAGATCGATGCCCTCTCTTAACAAGACCGGATTTGAACCCTTTTCAACTGCATCGATACCCTTATGAATCATTGATTGAGCCAATAGAGTAGCTGTAGTCGTACCATCACCAGCCGTATCGTTAGTGTTGTTGGCGACCTCATAGACTAACTTGGCGCCCATATTGGCGAAAGTATCTTCAAGTTCGATCTCTTTAGCGATGGTTACACCATCGTTGGTGATAAGCGGCGAACCATAACCTTTATCTAATACTACGTTTCTGCCCTTAGGACCTAAAGTAGTCTTAACAGCATTCGCTAATACATCGACGCCTTTAAGCATCTGCTCACGAGCATCTTTTGAATATTTAATTTCCTTAGCCATTTATATCACTCCTATTCTACTATTGCCAAAATATCTTCAGCACTGATCAAAATATATTCTTCTTCACTGTCATGATCTTTGATGTCGGTACCAGAATACTTCTTATACATTACCTTGTCACCGACTTTTAAAGGCATCGTATAGACCTTGTCATTGATCTTGACTTCTTTAAGATCGCTGACAGCTGCAACGATGGCATAGTCTTCATTCTTTTCTTTCTGTGTTAAAATGATGCCGCTCTTTGTTTCGTTAGCAGCTTTTTCTTTCTTCAATAATACATTGTTATATAAAGGTTTAATCATTTTATCCCTCCTAACCTTGCAAAGTATATTATACTCACGAATAGCACTCTGTCAATAAGAGTGCTAAAAATATCCTCATTATTCTTCTATCTGAAAGACCGTGTTTTATCCGGCATTATCATATATAATGGTACGGTGGAGGTCGGTTATGATTTTAGATAAAGTTGATAAAGATCTATTAAAGCTTGCTGAAGGATCGGACGAAGTCTTAAAAGATATCTATCAAAAGATCGATGATGTCTGTTTATATAATTCTGATCGGATCTTGGAAGCATTTATTGAAAATAAAGTTTCTTACAGTGATTTTGCCGATATAAACGGTTACGGAAATTATGATGAAGGCCGTGATAAATTAGAAAGGATCTTTGCTAAGGTATTGGGGTGTGAAGATGCCCTGGTAAGATCACAGATCATGAGCGGTACCAATGCGATCTATCTTTGTCTTAGCGCTCTTTTAAAACATGGTGATACGATGCTTTCAATAAGCGGGGATCCTTATGATTCTTTGCAGGAGATGATCGGTATCATCGGTGATTCTACACAATCGCTTAAAGCTTATGGTGTCAAATATGAAAAGATCGATCTTGTCGATAATGATTTTGATGATAAAGCTATTATCCAAAGATTAAAAGAAAGCCCGATAAAACTCGTTGAGATCCAAAGATCAAAAGGCTATGCTGCAAGAAAGTCACTAACGATCGCTAAAATTGCAAAGATCATTCAAAAGATCAAAGAAGTCGATGATAAAGTCATCATCGCTGTCGATAACTGCTATGGCGAATTAGTTGAAAAGAAGGAACCAGGCCATGTCGGTGCTGATATCGTTATCGGCTCGCTTATGAAAAACCTGGGCGGCGGCATCGCTTCTACAGGCGGCTATATTGCCGGAAGAAGGGATCTTATAGAGATGGTGGCTGAAAGACTGACATCACCAGGCATCGGCAAGGATCTGGGTGCCAATTTCAATCAAAACATCAATTTCTTCAAAGGCATCTTCATGGCTCCTAATGCTGTAAGAAATGCCTTAAAGACCGTTGTCTTTGCTGCTTATATGTTAGAAAAGCTCGGTTATAAAAATGTCGATCCTTCTTATAATGAAGAAAGGACCGACATCATCCAGACTTTAGAATTAGGAAACGAAGATGATCTGGTGCGTTTTACGCAAGGTATTCAATCCTCGAGTCCGATCGATTCTTTCGTTAAAGTAGTCAGTGCACCAATGCCCGGCTATCCGTTCAATGAAGTCATGGCTGCCGGCAGTTTCACCCAGGGCAGCACGATCGAACTCAGTGCCGATGCACCAGTCGTTGAACCCTATCGTTTATACCTGCAGGGCGGACTGACGGTTGAATATGGCAAACTGTCGATCATTTTGGCTCTTTCCAATATCCGATCCAGATAAAAAAGTACCTTTGCGGTACTTTTTTAAACGCTTCCCATCTGTCCGCCATCGATCCTGATGACGGTGTTGTTGATAAAGTCAGCTTTATCACTTACTAAAAAACTGACCAGATAAGCGACTTCCTTGGGATCGCCATATCTTTTAACCATAATCTTATCAACTTCTTCTTTTAAAAACTCTTCATCATAACCCTCAAGTTCATTATCGGTACCGATAAAACCCGGAGCTATACAGTTGACATTGATATAAGGGGCAAACTCTGCTGCCAGATCATGAGTCAAAGAGATCAAAGCCGCTTTAGAGGCATCATAATCGATACACATCGGATAATAAGTATTGATGCCGTTAGTAGAAGAGATATTGATGATGCGGCCGTATTCTTTCTTTAACATATTGGGATAGACCCTTTTAGCCAAATTGAAAGCTCCCACCACATTCACATCTAAAGTCCTTCTGAATTCCTTGGCATTTTTAAGATGAAAGAGATTGGAAAGATCGACAGCGGCATTATTGATCAATACATCCACGCTGCCTAACTCTTTTTCCACAAGTGCGATCATCTCATCGACTGCCTCTTCATAACTGATGTCGCATTTGACACAAAGGACTCTTATTTTAAACTCTTCAATGAGCTTTGCTTTAAGTTTATCGGCTGCTTTAGCTGAAGTCAGATAGTTGATGACGATATCATAGCCATCTTTAGCTAACTCATACGCTATAGCAGCTCCGATCCCTCTTGCACCGCCGCTGATGAATGCGACTTTACTCATAATAGTATTTAAGCTCTTCCAGAGTATTTGCCGTCTTCTGAAAAGACTACGATCTTTTCACCAGGTTCAATAAACTGCGGAACTCTTAATTTTAAACCGGTTTCCAAAACAGCATCTTTGGTCTGGTTAGAAGGTGCACCTTTAATAGCGGCATCGGTTTCTGTAACAGTAAGTTCGACTTTTTCTGGAACTGAAACTGATAAGAGATCTCCATCAAAAAACATCAGACTTACTTCTGATCCTTCAACGATGAAATACTTGTTGAAGCCGATCTGATCTTCATTCAGTTCATAAGTATCATAGGTTTCTAGATCCATAAAGTAATATACCGAATCAGCCATATAAGAATACTGAGCGGCTCTTTTGGAAATATTGGCCTGTTCAAACTTAGTTGAAGCGTTGAAATTGCGCTCTTGAACATTGCCGTTTCTTAAATTCTTCATCTTTGTCTTTAAAATAGCGGCCCCTTTACCTGGTTTGACGTGCTGGAAGTCTAATACCTGCCATGGATCGTCATCTACGATAAGGGTCAACCCTGTTCTAAAATCTCCTGCTGCGATTGCCATAATTTTCTCCTTTTCATTTTTCTACATATTTATTTTACAAATCTCAAGCCATAACCTCAAGTCTATCAGAAGATTGAGAGCTTATTTTCTTCTTTATGGGTCTTGATATATTTAGTCCATTTGATATAACCATAGGTCGTATTGGTAAAATAACCCAGCTTTAAGATGAGCAAGACATATTGTCCGGATAAGATATTGATGATCGCTTCTAAAGCCGAGCAGATATACCAGGCTATCCACTGTTCTCTGAATCTGAAGAAGATGAATAGACCATTAGCGATACCTACCGCTGAAGCACAGGCATCGATATAGATGATGGCTGTCAATAAAGTATCGTTATTATAAAAGTCGGTGGCAATATCTAAACCGCTGATAAAATAACCGATAACAATCGTCCAGACGATGATGCCGATGATGACCATGACTTCTTGCCAGCCTTTGAGCCTTCTTACCATCGTCAGTTCTTCTTCATTTTCATCTTTATGTTTAGACCAGTTGATGTAGCTGATGATATCGATCGGCAGCCAGAAGAATAAAGTCGTGGCCAAAGTCGCAAAACGGTACATCAGAACTATGGAGATCACTATTTCTACGATCTCTACGAATACCGATACCAGAAAATTATATCTTGACTGTTTCGAGATAAGCAGCTCACACAAGATATTAAGAAAGGTATCCAAAAGATATAACCACATGATAATGATGCCGTTGACGCCATTGGCGCTTTCTTCTGGAAACAGGACCGCAAAGATCGTGGCTAAGACCATGATGCTTAAAAACCAGCTTTTTTCATAAGTTGTAAACAATCTGCCAAAGAAATACATGACTGCTAAAGACAAGGCCAAGATTAGCGAAGCGTTGGCAAAGTTAAAGACAGACATCATCTGATCAGCCATCAGTTCGCCATAAGCTGCTTTAAGTTCACTAACGCTGACATCTTTATGATCAAAGAAAAGGCTTTGATCATCCGCCGTCTTATATTCATAAGCAGTTATAGTAGTATCTTCTAACTTTTCATATTCTTCATAAGGATAGCTCAGTGTCATTGATCCTTCATCTGCTGTATAAGTCACAAGACAAGTGCTCACTTCTGCCCCGTCGCAGTCTTCATTTTGCAGATCACGCACCATTTCAATCTCTTTATTGAAAGTTATGGTTTCATGATTACCACTCATCTTAAGTGTCGCACCAGCATAGGCAAACAGCGAAGCAAGCACTAAAACGATCAGGATGATAAGTTCGATCGTCCTTACTTTTTTATTGGTTTCTTTATTTTTCTTAAAAAAGGCCAGCATTTATTTCCCCCGTTAAAATATATTCACAAACGCAAATAATTATATTAGATTTATAGGCACTTGTGAATATCTAAAGGCTTTGAACATCAAAAAAGACGGCCAATAGACCGCCTTAGTGCTATATCATCTGTCTTTATTCGTACTGAATATGACAAGCCACACCTCTTTTTTGATGATAGCCGGTGATGATCTCTAAAAGATAGCTGGCTTTTAAAGAAGTATCAAGTTAAGATCAGCCGGATTATTTAATGAAGCAATACTCAACACATCGTCATTTCGATCGTCTCTATTTCATAATGATAAGTTACTTCTTCGCTCCTACATTCCACGACATAGCTTTTGATCTTTTGATCAGCGATACTTTGCATATCATCTTTCATACTGGCTTTGAATAACCGTGCCAATATGATCATAGCTATTGATCATCCTTCTTTTATTGATATTGCTGGCGCCGCGTTCATTAATAACTGCTAATTGCTTGGCGATCTCATCTAAACTGTTTCTTTGGCTCTCGCTTGGCAAAGAAGCACCTAAAAGCGTATTGACATCCACTTCCAAGAGTTCAGCCATCTTTTCTAAAAGATCGGCGTCTGGCACAGATAGACCCTTCTCCCATTTTGATACAGTCTGTCTGAGTACACCTTAAGCTTCAGCTAAAGTTTCTTGTGAATAGCCTTTATCTTTTCTTAATCGTCTGATATTTTCTTTAAGCATATCTTTACCTCTTCACTTGTCATCTTATATGATATCAGCTCATTGCGCCAGCAACGCATTTAAACATCGTCTTTTTAAACTAAAAAGGTGCTTAATTTGCACCTTCATTAGTATTTTCTCCTTCATCGGCATATTTGATGACGATATGTCTTTTTGCTCCATCGCCTTCCGATTCAGTTTTAATATTCTTAAATTCATTCAAGAACTGATGAATCACTTTTCTCTCGTCGTTTGGCATCGGGTCAAGAGCAGCATCGATATGAGTCTTTCTGACTTCTTTGGCTACTCTTGTGGCGATCCTTTTAACTTTGCGGTAACGGTCTTCTTTATAGTGATTTACATCAACATATAAATTGACTCTTCTTTTAAAGGTATTGTTTACGGCACCCTTTAAGACATTGGTGATCGCTCTTAAAGTCTGACCGCCTTTACCGATGATGATGGCGTTGTTTTCAGCATCGAGAATGATCTTGTAAGCATCATCTTCCGTGATGATCTCGATCGATACAGCCTGATTCAGTTCTGTAAAATAATTGCCAAGGTAATCAAAGATGAAATCTTTAATATCCTGAGGCACATAGGCTTCGATCGTTACTGAATTGCCAAAGCCCAATAAAGTCTTTTTTTCTTCAATAACTTCATAGGTCACTTCTTCTTTCGAGCAACCTTTTTCATTTGCCACTAATTCAATGGCTTCTTCCAATGTTTTTGCTGTATATGTTTTCATCTTATGCCTCTTTCTTGCGATTAGCGATAATATCTACCAAGACAGACTTAGCAATATTGACCATGCTTGAGATCATCCAGTAAAAAGTCATGGCTGTCGGCCAGGATACTGCCAAGATCAATACGATAGCCATCATGACATACATTGAAGAGTTCATCGGATTCTTGGTCGGATGATAAGCCCGGTGATGTTTCTCGGCTTCCATCTTCGCTCTTCTTTTCTGTAACCATTGTGGCATCATCATTGAACAGATCTGCATTGCAAACATCAACACAAAGAATACGATATAGATCCATTGTCCTGATGTAACGCCTTCGATCGGCGTAAGTTCCAAAGATACCCCCAGGAATTGACCTTTCGCTACTGCTTCTGCTCTTTGGCAGGCATTATACATAGCGATAAGGATCGGGAATTGAATGAACAGACCGATAAATGAGCTGAACGGATTGATGTGATATTTGTTGTAGAGGTTTTGGGTTTCCTGAGCCATACGCATCTTCGATGCCTGATCAGTACGTCCCTCATACTTTCTTTGGATCTTCATCATCTCCGGCTGCAGCTGCTGCATCTTTTGCATCTGAATGTTTTGTTTAAGCGTCAGAAGCATTACCAGACCGTTGACAACTACCGTAACGATCAAGATCGCAATACCGACATTGGTATATGGTGTAATAAAGTTTATAAATTGAGAAAGCGGATAAACAAAGATAGCACTGAAGAATCCTTCTGAATCCATCATCTGCTGGAAGGTGGTATCAAGAGTTATCAAAACGATATTTCCTTCACTATCTCTAGGCATTTGACATCCTGTAGCCGCAAAGAGTATAAATATTACACTTAATACGATTAACAGTTTCTTTTTATTCATTTATACTACTCCTTTAAAGATACTACATAATTCTAACTTTTTTTAAAGCCTTTGCCAAACTTTTTTTATTATCTTCAAAAGAATTGTTTAAATATTCTTTTCTGACGATAACGATCACATCAAAGTTGCAGTTTTCAAAGTCGATCAGCGAACTTATCATCATCCGCAACTGTCTTTTTATCTTGTTTCGGATATGAGCTTTACCGAGCTTTTTAGACACGCTTATACCAAAGCGGGCATGATCTAAAAGACGATCATCATAATATATGATGTATTCATGTGAGGCAAAAGATTTTTTTAAAGCTATGATACGTTTAAACTCTTCGTTTTTACGAATACGATTTTCTTTTTTCATACTTAATAAAAAGTCACTGGAAAGTGACCTTTATGCAGATAATACCTTTCTACCTTTAGCACGACGTCTGGAAAGTACCTTACGTCCGCCAACCGTTTTCATGCGAGCACGGAAACCGTGAGTTTTTTGGTGTTTTCTCTTACTTGGTTGATAAGTTCTTTTCATACAATATACACCCCATTCCTAAATATCCAAGTTGCCTTTTAATTTTAGGGAAATATGCTGTATTTGTCAATATTTACGGTTATTTTGGGAAAACGGGTGACATCGCTTCTTTTAAATATATGCCTTTTATAAGAATTTAGTCTATAATTAAATTATGTTGATAGCTTTTGACCTTGATGGAACAATACTAAAAGATGATAAAACGGTTTCTGATTATACCAAACACATCTTTTTAAACTTGGCTTCCAGAGGACATCTTTTAGTACCTTGTACCGGCAGGGCCTTTTACAGTATGCCGGATTATTTTATAAGTGATGAACTTTTCCGCTATTCTATCACCAGTACCGGAGCGATCATCTATGATAAAAAAGCAGATAATTATCTTCTGAATGCTGCCTTTACACCAGAAGAATTTTTAGAGATCATTGATTTCCTGGCTCAATTTAAAGAAGTGGACATCGATTATTCCATCAATAACTATATGTATTCTGACCGTTACAGTATCGAACATCTCGATGAATACCCAATACCGGAAGCGACCAGTCAATATATCAAAAGTTCCCGGATCATCATTGAAGGGGATATTAAAAGCGACATCATAAACAATCAAAGATATATCAATAGAGCCAATATACTCTTTAAAGATCCAAACGACAGAAAGTATCTTTTAAAAAGAAGATATGAATTGCCCTTTACTTTTACTTCTTCGATGCCGTACAATGGCGAGATAACCCCTTTAGGCATCAACAAAGAAACGGCTTTATTGAAACTGGCCGATCATCTTGACTTGCCTTATGACGATGTTATCTTCTTTGGCGATTCCTATAACGATGAAGCAGCTTTAGCTTCTGATAAGATCAGAGGTGTACTTATGAAAAACTGCAAAGAAGATCTTATAAATGTCAGTAAACGTATTACTGAATACACCAACGAAGAAGATGGGGTAGCCCGTTATCTGAGCGACTATTTTAAAATAAAGGAGTGATCTGGTTTCACTCCTTTTCTAAACAATCCATTATTTCTAAGATACGGTTGAGATCTTTGACATCTTTATAGGATATAACTATCTTATGAGCGTTGATATCTACTTTCGTACCAAACTTGTTTTCAATGATCTGGCGGACATTTTCTAAACTCTTGTCGATCTTTTTTTCTTTTACTGAAGGTTTATTTTTAGTATTGCTGATGATCTTTTCAAGTTCTCTAACACTAAGATCTTCTTTTACAGTCTTTTTGGCTAACTCCAGCATCCTGTCTTCATCATCCAAAGCTAAGAGCGTTCTGGCGTGTCCATAAGAAAGTTTTTTAGAATTCACCAGCTCTTTAATGCCTAAAGGCAGCTTTAAAAGTCTTAACATATTAGTGATGTAAGGACGAGATTTACCGATCCTTTTTGATAATTCTTCTTGCGTATAATTAAGTTTATGCAAAAGCTGATCATAGGCTTCAGCTTCCTCAAGCGGACTGAGGTCTTCACGCTGGATATTCTCTAATAAAGAGATCTCCATCATCTGTGAATCATCAAAATCCACTACGATAGCTGGTATGGTATCTTTTTGGGCGATCTTGGAAGCTCTGAGCCTTCTTTCGCCGGCAATCAGTTCATAACCGCTGAGCGACTTTCTGACGATGATCGGCTGAAAGACGCCGTGTTCTTTGATCGATGCGGCAAGTTCATTGATCTTGTCATCATCAAAGGTCTTGCGGGGCTGATACGGATTGGGTCTTATCTCTTCTAAAGGCAATTCTGTCTGATCGTTTTTACCGCTGATGTCATTTATGACATCATCAATATCACCGAATATTTGATCCAAACCTTTTTTTAATCTTTTAGCCATATCCTACTCCTCGTTATTCTTGATAACTTCTCTTGTCAGCTGTACATAAGCTTTAGCACCTTCGGAACTGATCGCATAATCAAAGATCGATTCTCCTGATGAGGGTGCTTCTGATAATTTGATATTTCTGGGGATATAAGTTTTATAAGTCTTTTCTTTAAAGTGTTTGATTACTTCCTGCTGAACTTCTACTGAAAGATTAGTCCTTGCATCAAACATCGTCAATAAGACGCCTTCGATCCTCAGATCACGATTATACAGTTTCTGAACGATCCTGATCGTCTGCAGCAATTGAGTAACACCTTCTAAAGCATAATATTCACACTGTACCGGAATGATCACTGAATCAGCCGCTGTTAAAGCGTTGGTGTTAAGAAGTCCAAGTGATGGCGGACAGTCAATGATGACATAATCATAGAGATCTTTGATCGTATCAAGCTTATTCTTTAATAGTCTTTCCCGGCCTTTGGGGATATTGACCATTTCAAGATCAGCACCAGCCAAAGAGATAGAGGCGCTGATCAGATCTAACGGCGGTTTTGTCAAAGTCTTGATACATTCTTTAGGACTTTTATCATTCAGGATCATATCATAGACTGTAAAGTCATCCTGTACCCTGAAACCCACTCCTTGAGTGGCATTGCCCTGGGGATCGAAATCGACTAAAAGGACCCGCTTTTTTAAATAAGCCAGTCCGGCTGCCAGATTGATGCTGGTGGTCGTTTTTCCGACTCCGCCTTTTTGATTAGCTATCGCTATTACTTTCCCCATTTTTATTACCTCGGTTTTTTAAATCTGATCGTTATCTTAACTTCGTTTTCGTATTCGGTCACATTATAATCGACATCCAGGCCAGTCTTTTTGCATAGATCATAAGACTGTTTGATCGTATTTACACCTAACTGCACACTTGAAGAGATGCCTCTTACTTTAACTTTATCTTTATCATTCAGGGCACTTATATATTCTTCCGTCTTTTTAACGTTATAGCCTCTTTGAATGATCGTTTTAAATACTTCTTCCAGTTTATCCTTATCGACTTTCAACAAAGCACGGGCATGTCTTTCGGTTATCTCGCCGCTGGCGATCGCTGTTTGAATATAATCAGGAAGTTTTAAAAGACGCAGTTTATTGGCGATGGTGGATTGACGATAACCTAGTTCTTTAGCCATCTCTTTTTGAGTAAGATCTCTTGATTTCATGATCTTCTTGATCGCCAAAGCTTCTTCAATGGCGCTCAGATCTTCCCTTTGCATATTCTCGATCAAAGCCATATTGGCACTTTCTTCATCGTCCTTATCAACGACGATAGCTTCAATATCGCTCTTTTTTAAGTAGGCATAAGCCCGGCATCTTCTCTCGCCGGCAATGATCTCATATTTATCAGCCATCCTTCTGACCACGATCGGATGGATCAGACCGTTTTCTTTGATCGATGACGCCAGATTCTTGATCGTATCATCAAAGAAGTCTAAACGGGGCTGGTTTTTATTTGGTACTATCTTGTCTATCTCTATGAGTCTAACTTCATTCATAATGGTTTCTTTTTTATCTCTCCATAATTCCTTGGGTAACGCTTTTCATTTTTCTTTACTTTATGTGCGATCGCAATGATCCTTTTAGAACCGTCTTTTAAAGTGTGTGAAGATACATCGGCTAATTCGGTATTCAGTTTCTTAAGGGCGCTCTTGGCTTCCTTGAGTTCTTCAAGGCCGTTAGCTCCCCGCAGGATGATGAAACTGCCGCCCACTTTTAAAAGCGGGATACAAAGTTCGCTGAGAATATTCAAATTAGCCACTGCTCTGGCTGTGACGATATCAAAGTCGGCAGGATATTTTTTTAAATAATCTTCAGAGCGGATATTTAAAACTTCAATACCGCTTAGTTCTAATTTATAGATCACTTCATTTAAAAAGGTGCAGCGCTTCTTGATCGGCTCGATCAATACTACTTCAAGATCATTCAAAGCGATCTTTAACACTATACCGGGAAATCCAGCACCGCTACCCACATCTGCCAGTTTTCCCTGATAATTAAAGTCTTGTAGTGATAAAAGAGAATCATAGAAATGCTTTTCCCAGATCCCCTCTTTGTCGTCTATAGCTGTTAAATTCATTCTGGTATTCCAGTCGATCAAAAGATCGCTGTACTTTTCAAACTGCTCTATTTGTCTTAAAGAAAGCTTTAAACCCAGTTCTTCAACACTTCTGATAAATTCCTCTTTATTCACACGACAATTATATCACATAAGTAGTTCTTAATGACTTTAAAAAAGAAGATCGTCTGACCTTCTTTAATAACCGCTGGCATATTGGAATATATCGTTAGGATCAATGATCGGTAGTGGTTCTACACTTTCCTTGTCGTAATATTCCACATAATTGGGATTTGGTTCATTGGTGGCTTTTTCTACTTTGACTATCGTACCTCTAAAGGTAGGAGAGTTATTATAGTTGCCAGATGAGATAAGACCGTTGCCTGATAAAGTAAAGGAATTCCGGGCATAGTCGGTATGGATGACAAATTCAATGACACTGCCGTCACTGCCATGTGCACAACCGTTAAGAGTATCGGAATCCGCCTTCTCTTCGATCTTGACAAGCGGCAAGACGTTGCCGTTGCTTAAAGTGAAGTAGAAACGGTCACCGACATTTCCATAGTACGAACCAAGAGCTACACCGATAAAACCGTCTTCATCATAAAGAAAGCCGGTCGAGCGATCAACTGTCATGTGTTCACGGATATACCAGTATTGTCTGGAACTTGGTGATGTGATCATGCGGTAATCCATATATGTCTTGGTGCTGCTGGTCGAGCAGACGCCATAATCGTAATAGTCAAATTCTCTTTGATAATCTCCTAAGTTGCTTATATCAAGTTCACCGCTTTTAACCGCTATTTCATCAACAGCTGAAGGTTTTATGACAAGAACCGATAATAACACTAACGGCAAGATCAATAATGCTAGTTTACGCAAACTGTCCTCCTTATCAAACAACCTCTATTTTAGCACATTTAAAATGATAGATTAAGTCTTTTTGTCTTATTGGCGATGATTGATCTTATTGGCTTCAAAAAAAGCATCATCAGATCGGCGTGGTCTTTTGAAGATCTTGCGGCAAAGTCCAATCAGCGGATGGAAATAAGGCGAGATCATTCCCGTCAATTCAATAAAGATCCACGCAATCAAGCAAAGGATGAAGATCATCACAAGTCCGATCAGAACATTAAAGTATAAAACGATCGCTGAGATCGCAAATAAAAGAGCTACTCCATACAAAAACAAGACAGTTTGTTCATGCGACAGACCGATCTTATACATGATGATGTGATGAAGGTGCAGCCGGTCAGCTTCGGTTATCTTTTGACCTTTGACCTTTCTTCTGATGATCGCCAGAATCGTATCTTCCAAAGGCACAAATAAGATGATGATCGGAAAAGCCAATGATATAAAAGTGCTGGTCTTAAAACCTAAAAGCGATAGGCAGGCGATCATATAGCCGATAAAAAGTGCTCCGCAATCTCCTAAAAAGATCTTGGCCGGATGGAAGTTGTAAGGTAAAAAGGCAATGATGGCGCCAGCTAAGATAGCAGCGATCATCGCTGTTTTATAATGTGATGAAAATGAACCGATGATACAAAAAGTGATCAGAACGATCACGCTGATACCGCTCGCCAGACCATCTAAACCATCAATCAGATTGATGGCATTGGCCACGCCGATGATCCACACAAAAGAGATGATATAGGCCAAAGGTTCAATGTCGATGTCATAGCCGAATAAAGATACATGATGAAGCAAGACATTGCCAAATAAGATCGGCACCAAAGCTCCGACCATGATAAAGCCAAGTTTTACCATCGGTTTCAAATTAAAGACATCATCCAGAAAACCGCCAATGAAGACGATCGTACCGCCAAGAAGGACCATTGTCATCCTTTGATCCATCTTATGAAACAAGAGCATCACGATAACTACCGAAAGATAGATGGCTAAACCGCCGATCCTGACGATCTTGCCATGATGTACCGTTCTTTTATTTTCTAAAGCATAAATACCATATTTAAGACCGATCTTGCGGGTCAAAGGTGCCAAAAGAAAAGAGATGATCGCTGCTGCCAAAAATAACGGCAACATGTTAAAGAGATTTTGCACACCTTTTCACCTCCTGTCTTTTAAAAATTATAACATAACCATTTATCATCATAAATATTATCTGGATAACCAAAACAAAAAGCTGCTGTGTGCAGCTATTGGTAATAATTATCTTTCAGCGTCTTTTGTGATCAGTTCAGCGTGCGGCAAAGTTAAGATCCAATCACAAAAAGCCTGCCACTCTGGCAAACGGTGGTGTCTTCTTTGTACATAGATCGTTTTTAACTGCCGATAGTTGGTCGTCATCTTGGCCGTCAGTCTGAAACCGGCAGGATTAGAATAAAGTATTTCTAAATACTTTTCTTTTAATGACGGATCTTTTGGATCTTCAGCTTGATGTTTATTGTATTCGGCAACCTTCTCTTTCATGAT
The DNA here is from genome assembly GCA_944326825.1 of uncultured Erysipelotrichaceae bacterium. Lineage (GTDB taxonomy): Bacteria > Bacillota_I > Bacilli_A > Erysipelotrichales > Erysipelotrichaceae > JAHHTG01. The sequence continues at coordinate 11,456 of CALVFL010000006.1, read as the reverse complement.
TGCCACCATTCGTTTATCGACATAACCGATATAGGCTTCATCTAAATTAAAGCGGCAGATCCTGTGCATTGTTGATTGGGAAGATATGAAATCTAAGAAATGATATCTTTCTGCTTCGACCCAGGCTTTGTTGGTAAAGGTGAGATCAAACTGAACGATGATGCCGTTTAAATAATTGTCATGGCCCTCTCCCAAATTGCATTGAGCTAACTTGACTTGTCTTGGGGTTATCTCATCGCTGACTTCTTTTAAATCGGTAGCCATCGGATAACGGCTGCCTCTTATCGCATCATTTAAGCCATATACGTTCACATTGGATATTACATCTTCAATCTTCATTCTTGTGCTCCTTTTGATATATCGCCAATACCTGAATATCGCTGGGGTTGATGCCGGATATTCTGGAAGCCTGACCTAAAGTCAAAGGCTTAGTCTTGTTTAATTTTTCTCTGGCTTCTAATGATAAATTAGAAACGAGATCATAATCAAGGTCTATCGGCAGTTTCATCTTTTCCATCTTATGCATCCTGGAAGCTTCCTTGCGGGCTTTGCTGATATAACCCTCATACTTGATCTCTATTTCAATATCTGAAAGCAATTCTTCATCTATCTCAAGATCTAAATAAGGAAGCAGCTCTTTTAATTTTACCGGCGGTCTTTTGATGAGGTCATAAGTGCTGACCCTCTCGTTTAGATCATCATAGCCCAGTGATCTTAACAGATCATTGATCTTGTCGCTTTTAGTAAAATATTTATTTTTTAAAACTTCACTTGTTTCTTCGATCGTCTTTTCTTTATTCTTTAAAGCCTCATAGCGCTCATCCGATATTAAACCGGCAGCTTCGCCATATTTCATAAGTCTTCGATCGGCGTTATCGTGTCTTAATAAGAGCCGGTATTCTGCCCTTGAAGTGAGCAGACGATAGGGTTCTTTAGTACCTTTAGTCACAAGATCATCGATCATGACCCCGATATAAGCTTCATCTCTTTTTAAGATCAAAGGTTCTTTGCCGCGCAGTTTATTGGCGACATTGATGCCAGCCATTATGCCAAGTCCGGCTGCTTCTTCATAACCCGATGTGCCGAAGATCTGACCGGCAATAAAAAGATTTTCGATCTTCTTAGCTTCTAAGTTAGCTTTAAATTCCAAAGGATCGATCGCATCATATTCAATGGCATAAGCATATTTTTTAATCCTGGCCTTTTCAAGACCGATCAGACTGTGGATCATCTTTTCTTGAACATCATAAGGCATCGAAGTGCTGAAGCCTTGGATATAAGTGGTATCTAAACTTAAGCTCTCCGGCTCCAAAAAGATCTGATGTCTTTCCTTATCGGCAAAGCGCACCACCTTGTCTTCGATCGAAGGACAATAGCGGGGGCCGACGCCTTTGACAACGCCTGAATACATTGAAGAGCGATCGAGGTTATCTTTGATGATCTTTAATGTTTCTTCTGTGGTATAGGTTAAATAGCACGGTAATTGTTTATCGTAAGGCAAGATCTCTTTGGTGGTCGTCGAAAAAGACAGAAAGCCCTCTGTTCCTTTTTCCAGTTTTGTCTTTGTGAAATCGATTGAATCCGTATAGACTCTGGCTGGTGTGCCAGTCTTTAATCTGAACAGTCTAAAGCCCAGATCTTTCAGCGATCTTGATAGACCATTATCGGTAATGTCCCCATCCGGTCCTTCTTTTTTAGTATCGCTTGATACCATGATCGTTGAATCCATGTATGTGCCAGTCGTCAAGATAACAGCTTTAGCCGTAATTTCCCCGCTTTTTTGACAAATCACACCTTGAATCTTGTGATCTTTAACAACAAGTCCTGTGACAAGATCTTCGATGACTGTCAAATTATCTAAACCGAGCAGATATTCTTTCATCATTTCTGAATAAGCCAGCTTGTCGCTTTGGACCCGTAAAGACCAGACACCCGGACCTTTAGTAGTATTGAGCATTTTAAACTGCAGGGCTGTCTTATCAGCGATGATCGGCATGATGCCGCCTAAGGCATCGATCTCTCTTACGACAATACCTTTAGCCGGGCCGCCGATCGAAGGATTGCAGGGCATCTTAGCGATATGCTCGATATTCAAAGTTATAAGAGCCGTATCAAAACCACATTTGGCAAGCGCATTAGCCGCCTCGCATCCGGCATGTCCTGCCCCAACTACCACAACATCTTTGATCATTAAAAATACTCCTTTAAAAGACGCTCGTGTTCAGCTTTCATAGTGTGATAGTGAGTGAGAAGATCTTTATAAAACTCTCCTTCAAGATCTTCATAAATATCGATAAGCGTTTCATATAAACGATATAACTTAAACTCTAAAGCCAAAATATAAAGACCTTTGGCTGCATCTTTAGCCAAAGCATAATCTTCTTTTTCAATATAATCTAAAAGTTCTTCAAAAAACTCATCTTTTAAATAGATGCGGATGACCTCAAGATCTTTTCTTTCGTCATCCATCACTTCCATATCAAATAACTTATCTTCCATAACCTAACCTATTATACTTAGCGATTCATGTAGTTTTCAAGTTCAACATCATGATCGGTGGTTTTAAAGATCACATTGAGATCGTAAGGATAATTCTCTTCCAGCAACATCTTATAATAGTTAGCCTGACCGATCATCAGTTTATTGATGAGCAGTTTATCATTCAAGTACAGCGGAGCAAAGGCAATAATCAGATTGTTTTCAATGATCTTGTAAGCTTCAAAAGCTGAATCTTTGATCCTTTCAAAACCTTCATTTAAAGAGATATATCTTTTCAATTCACTTAGTGACTTTTTAGGTTTATTGCCTTCTTTTAAAGCGATCATGTCATAAGCTGAATAAAGGGCATTTCGGATCATCGCTCTTTCGATCATATCTTCCCCACCTTCATAATCAGACCAGATATCGACATAGTCTTTAGCTTCATCGAGCACTTTAAAAGCGATCTTGCCTTTAGGGTCTAAATATGTATAACTTTCCATGCGGTTTGATATCTTTAAGCCGCAATCGCTTAAATAGACCGGTGAACCAAAGAAGGTCACTTCCTCTAAATGGATCGAGGATATTTTAGAAGGGAGTTTATGGTCTTTAGTAACCTTTAAGATAGCTTCTTTAAACTCTTTTTTTGTTTCATATCCGTTTAAGGTCGTATATTTTTTCCACATCGTATTGATCGAACAGGATTCAAAACCCTTGGCAATACCATAGCCGACGATGCCTTTTTCTTTGTTGCGGTAATGATCTTTGCCTTTGCTTAAAAAGAATAAAAGATCGCCGACACCAAAATCACTAAAGTTATTAGTGCTGCTAAGACGCCAGAAATTGATCTGCCGATTGCGGTCAATGCGGTTGAATTCCAATAAATTGGGATCAGTAATATAGGCTATCGCTGTCATTTGTTGATCCTCACTTTTTCATATCTGTATCCTTCTTTGATCACATCTAAGATCAACCCGCCCAGATCTTTGCTCACAATATTGGGATAGTCGATGACGGCTACTTCCAATTCTTTGGCCTTTTCATAGATCGTCGGATTTTTGACATTAAGATCTTCAAAAGTGCAGACCATCGCTTTAGATAATTCATTGCCAAAGACATAATTGTGCAGTCTTATCTCATTGACGGCATAGGCATCGACTTTATTGGACTTACACGACACAAACAATAAATGATTATCTTTTAAAGCAATGAGATCGATCTCGCAGGTGATCGGATAGTGGATGTCGCTGTCCTTAAACTCAATGATCACACTCATGGCACATTCATCAAAGAGCCTGCTTTCAATGATCATGATATAAAGATAAGTTTCAAGCCAGGCTCCGGCATTATAAAACAGTTTCTTAAAGCGTTTGTCTTTAATGAAGAGCACATCACCTTTCATATCCAGGATGTGTTCATCTTTAAAATAACGAAAGACTTCACTTGAGCGCAATCGCTCTTTATTTTTAGATTTAAGCGTGATCTTGTCATCTTTTTCATAAGTCATAAGACTGATCATAAAAGAGATGAAATTAGTCAAAGTGCTGTAGCGGTCTTTAAAGGCATAAATAATATCTTTAAACCTGTTTACAAATTCTTTGTCGTTTATGTCCGGACTTTCATGCATATTGTATCTGAAATCAGCTCCGCTTAAATTGACGATCTCTTTGATATTCAAACGATAGATGCAGATATCTAAGCGTTTATGATGGCGGTAATCTTTGATGACATTTTCTTCGTTGTCATAATAGACGATCATATTATCGCTTTTAATGATCCTTTCAAAGATATAAAGGATCAAATATTTACGGGAACTGACATCTATGATGGCATTCGTATATTTTAAAAGATAGGGATCGATCTCTTCATCTTTTACCACTTTTATAAAAGTGGCTTTGATCTTATTTTTAGAAAAGATGGCAATGATGGCTTCTTTGCGTTTCTTGTCTGGTTCGGCACGATAAAAGTAGATAACTTCCTTTACTTTTAAACTTAAAGGAACCATGACGTTATCTAGGTAACTCTTTTCATCATAGACTTTGATCAGGATACGATCAGAATATACCATATACCTCTCCATTATCTTTGATGCCTATATCTAAGGCATTAGGATGTTTAGGAAGTCCTGGCATCGTTAGAATATTTCCGGTATAGACCACGATAAAACCGGCGCCGTTAGACAAAGATACATCTTTGACATGAATACTAAAATCTTTAGGACGTCCTAACAGTTTAGGATCATCGCTCAAAGAATTCTGGGTCTTGGCGATACAGATCGGATAATTGCCCCGGCCTTCTTTTTCAAAGCGAGCCAGTTTTTCTGAAGCTTCAGCTGTATATTCCACTTTAGCAGCTCCATATATTTCCTTGGCAATTGTTTCTATCTTTTCTGTCAGTTTTTTATTTAAAGGATATAAGGGTTTAAAGTGATTTTCTTCTTCACATAGTTCGATGACTTTCTCACCAAGAGCCATGGCACCTTTGCCGCCTTTTTCATATCCTTCACAGATAACAGCTTCAACCCCTTGTGACAGGCACCAATCTTTCAGATAAGCGATCTCTTTTGGTGTATCGGTCAAATAGCGGTTGATAGCGACACAAAGTGGGGTGCCGTAATGTTTCATCGAATCAATATGTTTTTCTAAATTGACGATACCTTTTTGAAGAGCATCTAAATTCTCGCTGTCGATCTCATCTTCGCTTAGTCCGCCGTTAAGTTTTAAAGAGCGGCAAGTGGCCACGATAACGATCGCACTTGGTTTTAGTTCGCCGATCCGGCATTTTATATCTAAAAACTTTTCCGCACCCAGGTCGCTGCCGAAGCCGGCTTCAGTCACGACATAATCAGCCAGTTTTAAGCCCAGCTTGGTGGCGATGAGGCTGTTGCAGCCGTGAGCGATATTGGCAAAAGGGCCGCCATGAATCAAAACAGGATTGTGTTCCAAGGTCTGAACGAGATTTGGTTTTAAGGCATCTCTCATGAGTACGCCAAGCGAGCCGACGATACCCAGATCTTTGATCTTTACCTCTTTATCATCATAGGTATAGGCGACTACACATTCGCCGATCCTTCTTTCAAAGTCTTTTTCATCCTTGGCCAAACATAAGACAGCCATTGTTTCGGTAGCGACCGTTATTGAAAAATGGTCTTTTCTTTCAACACCGTTACTCTTTTTATTCTGAGCGATCGTCACATCTCTTAAAGTGCGGTCATTCATATCCAGACATCTTTTAAAGACTACTTTTTCAGGATCGATATTTAAAGGATTGCCCTGATATATCGAATTATCCAAAACCGCCGATACCAGATTATTGGCAGAAGTGATGGCGTGCATATCGCCGGTAAAATGCAAATTTATATCGACCATGGGCATGACCTGGGCATAACCGCCGCCGGTTGCCCCACCCTTTAAACCGAATACCGGTCCCATTGAGGGTTCTCTAAGACATCCGATCACATTCTTGTTTAAAAGAGCCAGTCCATCCACTAATCCGATCGTCGTCGTTGACTTGCCTTCACCGGCTTTAGTGGGATTGATGGCTGTGACTAAGATCAGCTTGCCGTCTTTTTTTGAAGCCAGTTCATCCATGATAGCCAGATCGATCTTGGCTTTGTCGTTGCCATATTTGATCAGATACTCATCTTTGATGCCAGCCTTTTTGGCAATCGTTTCGATCGGTTCCAATTTACTTTCATTAGCGATCTCAATGTCTTTTTTCATAAGTTTAGCCCTCAAACTTTCTTCTGTTATTCATCGCTTTGATCAGCGTTAATTCATCGGCATAATCCAAACTGGCTCCCATCGGCAAGCCGCTGGCCAGTCTTGTGACTAAGACACCTTTACTATTGAGGATCTTATCCAAATACAAAGCAGTCGTTTCGCCATCAAAAGTCGGTGATGTTGCAACGATCACTTCTTTTACTTCGCCATCGATCCTTTTTAAAAGAGCTTCAATATTAAGATCATCTGGATAGATGCCTTTTTTGGATGAGATTACTCCATTTAAAACATGATACAGACCATTATAAGCTTTGGTTTTTTCAATAGCGATCACATCTTTAGAATAAGATACTACCAGTATCTTAGATCGGTCACGGTTTTCATCCTTGCAAAGTTCACACTCATTTTTATCCGAGATAAATCCGCAAACAGGGCAAAAACCGATCTTGTCTTTCAGATCGTATAAGGTGTTGCCGAATTCCGTTAAGTATTCCTCATCCTGATCTAAAAGAAAAAAAGCGAAGCGTTCGGCGCTCTTTTCCCCGATTCCCGGCAGCCTTCTTAAATGTTCAATCAGTTTATCAAATAACTCCGGGTACATCTTATCTTATCTCCTTCAATATCTCTTTAACTGTTTCGATTCTGGTCTTTTTAATGTTTTCAAGGGCATTATTAAAGGCTTCTTTGACGGCATCACTCATCTTTTCAACATCTTTCATCTCTTCATTGAAAGTTATCTTTTCAATACAGAAGTTGCCGGTCATATCGACTGTTACCAGATCGTTGCGGTCACTGCCTTTGAAAATCGTCTTGTTTATTTCATCGTACTCATATCTTAATCTTTTATCGATACTGACGATATAATCCATCACTTTATCATATTCCATAGGATCACTCTTTTATTTCTACTGTTTCTTTACCAAACAGATCGATCAGTTTGTCTTCAATCTTATCTTTTTTGGTATGCGGATATTTATTGACTTTATAACCATCCAGATCATAACTGGCCAGATGGCGGTACATGCCGATCAGTTTTTCTTTATCATCATCATTGATGGCATAAACCATTTTGTCGATATTAAACTCATTGTATATAAACTCATATAACTCTTTGTTGGAAGCCAGATCATTAATATTGTCCTTTTGATAGTTGTTAGGACATTTGAAGATGATCGCATCATCAGCGCTGGCAAAGATCTCGCTGCCTTTTAACATATTGAAAAACTTGCGGGAATCGGAAGAATTGTTGTAGTCGATAAGATGATGATAGATCTTAAGATCGCTGTTCTTATATTCCTTGGTGGCTCTTTTTAGTATTGAAAGCAGGAATTCCTTGTTGGTATCGACCATTGTAAAGACGACTTCATCAAGATCATCGCTTTTTACTTCTTCTTTGATTTCGACTTCAGTTTCTGTGTCTTTCACTTTATCTAAAGATACTTTTAGAGCGGTTTCAGATCGCTCTTCACTCATCATCCTGATCAAAGCGACTTCAAGATAAGGCAGCAGTTCTTCCTTAGTCATGAGAGCTTCTTTTAAAACATCGATCAGAATGTCGATATTCTTCAAACATCTCTCTTTGGTTAATTCATTGTTTAATTGGGCTATCAGCTTTTCGTCGTAATTAAGATTTTTAGCTTCGACACCTTCTTTATAAAGCAGTACATCTTTATAAATGGCAATCAGATCACTGATCGATCGCTTCAAGTCAATACCGGAATCATTCATTTCATTCACTTTATCAAGCACGATCTTGGTAGAGTGTTTTTCGATCTCATTGATGAGTTCGCCTTTTTCTTCATCACTCATTAGTCCGTAGACCTTTTCAACATCATCAGCTTTTAAAGTGTAGTTGCCATAGGCAAGCAGCTGTTCGAGGATCGATAAAACATCTCTCATTCCGCCCTTTGCCAAAGAAACGATCAGATCCAGTGCTTTATCTTCATATTCAATATTTTCAGCCTTTAAAATATCGATCAGTCTTTTTTTCATGTCTTTGGGTGCTATCTTGGCAAAATTATATCTTTGACATCTTGATAACACTGTCGGCAATATCTTATGCGGCTCGGTGGTGGCTAAAATAAAGATCACATTGGTCGGCGGCTCTTCCAAAGTCTTGAGCAAAGCATTAAAAGCGCTATTGGAAAGCATGTGCACTTCATCGATGATATAAACTTTGTAATTGCCAAGGATCGGCGCATAACCAGCCTTATCGATCAGTTCTCTGATGTCTTCGACAGAATTGTTGCTGGCGGCATCCATCTCAATGATGTCAGGATGATTGTTTTCATCAAAAGAGCGGCAATTTTCACATTTACCGCATGGCTTATGATCTTTGTCTGTACAGTTCAACGCCTTGGCAAATAATTTAGCGATCGAAGTCTTGCCGGTACCTCTTGGCCCGCAAAAAAGATAGGCATGAGCTATCTTGTCATTATTGATAATATTTTCTAATGTTTTTACTATATATTCTTGTCCAACGACATCTGCAAATGTTGATGGACGATATTTGCGATATAATACCTGATATGTCATAAGATCCCTCTTGCTACTATTATAGCACAGGTTGGGGCCTTATTTTCTTCTCCGTTTACTTTTAAAAAACTCTTTTAAAAGTGCAGCTGCTTCTTCTTTTAAAAGACCGGTTTCATATTCAGGATAATGATTCAGGTTTGGAATCTCATCGATCCTTACATTACTGATGAAGGCTCCGCCCTTGGGATCAGAAGCAGCGAAATAGACTTTTTTGATCCTTGAGTTGATGATCGCACCTGTACACATCAGACATGGTTCTAATGTTACATATAGTTCACAATCATCAAGATGCCAATTATTAAAATGATCGCACGCTATCTTAATAGCGTTAATCTCGGCATGATATAGAGATGAATGTTTACTTTCCTTTAAATTATGAGCTTTAGCGATTATCTCGCCGTTATACACTATTACACAACCCACTGGGACTTCATCTATTTCTTTGGCTTTGATCGCTTCTTTCAAAGCCTCTTTCATATAATTTGTCTTTGTCATAAAAATAAAAAGGCACACACAGATAGAGGGTCGTATGGCTGCTTCCTTCCGGACCTGACCAAATTAGATCATATCTGTTGTACCTTATTTAATCTAACATAATTTCTTATAATTGGCAAATTTACTTCTGTCTACTTCATCAAAGTCGGAAATGACCTTCACACCTTTAAAATCGGTTTTATCATTACCAATGATGATAACTTCTTTAATACCAGCTTCTTTAGCGCTGTTCAAACCATAAACCGAATCTTCAAATGCCAGACATTCGTTTGGTCTTGCCTTGATGTTTTGACAGGCTTTTAAATACATTTCCGTTTTATTTTTAAGAATGCCGTCATCATAAGTTACGAGATCCCTTTCAAACCATCTGCCGATACCGAATTCTTCAAAGAAGAAATCGACATTTTCCTTGATGGAAGCACTGGCTAAGTTGATCGGTATTTCTTTTTCTTTCAGATAATTCAGCAAGCCTTCAGCCCCCTTAGTCAAGTGACATAATTTATTTTCAATACAGTGATCCCGGTACATCTTTTCTTTCAGTTTTGATAATCGTTCATTTTCTGATGAAGATATTATTTGGCCGTTTGCTTTATAAAAATAGGTAATGATATTTTCGTTATCAAAACCTTTAACCTTCGCAAAGATCTCTTTAAAGTTTTTATCCCTGCCGAAAAGATCACGATATAAGTTTTTCCATATATCATAATGGATCTGAGTGTCCTGGAATAATGTTCCGTTAAAATCAAATATAACTGCCTGCATATATAAAATAGTTTCACGTGAAACATTTCTGATCCCTTGTTTCACGTGAAACATATTAACCTATCCTTTCTTTACCGCCCATATAAGGTCTTAAAGCAACCGGTATATTGACCGTTCCATCTTCATTCAGATTGTTTTCCAAGAAGGCGATCAGCATACGTGGCGGAGCGACAACAGTATCGTTGAGTGTATGAGCAAAATACTTGCCGTCTTTGCCATTTACCCTGATCTGTAAACGGCGGGCTTGGGCATCGCCTAAGTTAGAGCATGAACAAACTTCAAAATATTTCTTCTGGCGTGGCGACCATGCCTCAACATCACAGGATTTAACTTTAAGATCGGCCAAATCGCCGCTACAGCACTCGATCGTTCTGACTGGTATATCTAAAGATAAGAAGAAATCTACTGAATTATGCCATAGTTTATCATACCAGGCCATCGATTCTTCCGGCTTGCATACTACGATCATCTCCTGTTTTTCAAACTGGTGGATACGATAAACACCTCTTTCTTCAATACCGTGTGCACCAACCTCTTTTCTGAAACAAGGTGAATAAGAAGTCAGAGTCAAAGGTAATTTATCTTCATCAATGATCGTATCAATGAAACGACCGATCATCGAATGTTCTGATGTTCCGATCAGATAGAGATCTTCCCCCTCGATTTTATACATCATATTTTCCATTTCACTAAAGGACATAACTCCATTGACTACATCGCTTCTGATCATATAAGGAGGAATAACATAAGTAAAACCTCTATCGATCATAAAATCGCGGGCATAAGTCAAGACTGCTGAGTGTAAGCGGGCAATATCACCTAGCAGATAATAGAATCCGTTGCCGCTTGTCTTTCTGGCGCTGTCAAGATCGATCCCGTTTAATCTTTCCATGATCTCGGTATGATAAGGGATCTCGAAGTTCTTTTCCTTTTTAACCCCATACTCTTCCAAAACCACATTTTCACTGTCGTCTTTACCGATAGGAACAGATGAATCAATGATATTAGGAATGACCATCATCCGGTTTCTGATCTCTTTTTGAAGTTCCTCTTCTTTTACTTCCAGATCAGCGATCTCATCATTGATCTTTTTGATGGTTTCTTTTAAAGCTTGCGCTTCAGCGATCTTTTTCTCTTTCATCAAAAGGCCGATCTCTTTGGAATCGTGATTTCTTTTCGCTCTTAATTCATCAGCTCTGGTCTTGGATAAACGAAACTTCTCATCAAGATCTTTTACCTCATCTACCAAAACCAGCTTTTCATCCTGGAATTTCTTTTTGATGTTTTCTTTAACCAATTCAGGATTTTCTCTAATCAATTTAATATCAATCATGTTTCCTCGTATTATCTATATAGGTCAGATAGATAATATATTCCTTTCTGGCCAACAAATATAATTCATTGAGCATAACGGTTGGCCGACTGTTATGCTTGATGTATGTGTACTGTGGATTTGTATCTGTG
>CALVFL010000005.1 GCA_944326825.1 uncultured Erysipelotrichaceae bacterium | reverse complement strand
CGTGCAATGATTTGGATAAATACGTACTGCATGAATTATCGACCTCCTTACTCTGTGAAATAAAGTGCACGACAGATTATTTCACATAAGGATTATTATAGGGAGGAGTGGCACAATTTAAAGCGACGCAAGTGGCACAAAAAAACGCCGCCGGTGGCACAAGTCTAAGCGACTTAGTGGCACCAAAACGACGTCGTTTTCATATAGAGAGATGAATTATTTAATTTTCTTGTAATAATCTTGTAATTGATTATTTCCGGCAATTAATTATAATAATTGTTACATGAAATTGAAAAGAATAGTTAAAGAAAACTTTAAATATATGTTAAGCGGCATTGAAATCGTCGCTTGTTTAATAGCTCCTTTTTTGATCTTTATGCTCTCTCAGTATGCTTTTGAGGGTTATTTAGACAGTTACAGCTGGCAGATCATCATCGTAAATTATGCGATCATCGCCTGCGTTATGTACACGCTTTTTGCCTTTTCCAACAGTTTGAAATTCAGTATCGCCACTACCGGTATCTTCTTTTTAGGTTTTTCGATCATCAATTATTTTGTGGCTGCCTATCGCGGCACACCGGTATTGCCATGGGATCTGATCGCATACAAGACAGCTTTGAACGTTGCTAAGGGGTATACATTCAAACCTACCGCAAATATCATTATAGCTGCGGTTTTGATGACTGTCTTTTTAATACTGATCTTCAAGTTGCTTCCTAAAAGAAATTTCCTGTCTAAAACCAGCTTGATCGCCAGGACCGCAAGCCTTTTGATTGCGGTTTGTCTATTCACTACTTTCAATACTGCTTCTGATATTGAGAAAATGGGTATCAAAACTGACACCTGGAATCATAGCGATGCCTATAAACGCTATGGCATACCTTCGGAATTTGTTTTAAATCTCAAATTTATGGATATTGATAAACCTGAAGGCTATTCAATAGATGCTGCCGATAAGATTCTCGATGACAGCGATGACAGTTTTGAAAAGCTAGTTGGCATCGATGATGTGAATATTATTGTCATCATGAATGAATCGTGGACAGACTTTGAAGAATATGGCAATATAACTTTAAGTGAGCCGGTTATGGAAAATATCAAAAGTCTTGACAACACAATCTTCGGTCATGCTTATTCATCAGTATGGGGTGGTGGTACTTCCCAGAGCGAATTTGAATTTTTGACCGGAAACTCCATGGCTTTTTTGCCGCCTAACAGTGTCCCTTACCAGCAATACCTTAAGGATAATACGATGTCTTATGTCTGGCTTTTAAAAAAAACCGGTTATGAAACGATGGCTTTCCATTCTTATTATGCCAGCGGTTGGAACAGGACTAAAGCATATGAGTATTTGGGTTTTGATGATTTTATTTCGATGGAAGATATGCACGAAGAATTAGTTTACGGTCATCAGGATTTTTGTTTAGATGAAGTTGATTTTAACGAGATAATCTACCGTTATGAAAACAGAGATACTTCCAAACCTTTCTTTATGTTTAATGTAACGATGCAAAACCATGGCGGTTATGATGATTTTATTTTAAGAGATGTAGAAGTAGAAGGCACAGACAACGCCTATCCCAAAGCGGAGTTTTATCTAAGTCTAGTCAACGAGACAGATGAAGCTTTTATGGATCTCGTTGATTATTTTTCAAACGTTGATGAGCCGACTATCATTTTGATGTATGGCGATCATCAGCCTCATGTTGAAGAAGAGTTCAGCTTTAAAGCGATGGGTATTGACGATCCCAGTTATCATGGCGAATTGATCGATCGTCATCGAGTGCCATATGTCTTTTGGGCAAACTATGATCTGCCGGATCTCGAAATGAAAGATACCAGTTTAAATTATTTAATGCAGGATCTCTTAAGTTTGTCAGGCAATGATACTGATGATTTTGGAGAGTTTATCACTGAATTCAAAAAGACTATCCCATCACTCAGCTTTAACGGCTATTTCGATAATGACGGCAACTTTTATACCTATGATGAAGAAAATGAGTATACCGACTATATCAAAGAATATCAGATATTAGTCTATAAACGATTGTTCGATGATATTGTTTCAGAAGAATATGTCCGCAACTAAAAAAGAAGGGTTTTCCTTCTTTTTTAGTTATTCTGTCTTTTGCCTGCTGTTTCCAGGTCATTGACCAATTTTTCTAAAGTTCTAGGATCAGGGTATTTATAAATGTCAGTACGACGTTTATATTGTCTGATCTCTTTTAAGAAGTTGTCTTTAATATTGCGGTAAGCAATAACTTTATCATTGTTTTCCTTAGCGAACTTTCTGATCGTGGCAGCAACATTCATCGTCTTGTATAAGTCAATAAGCAAGAAACCGTAAAACATGCCAACGATAAAAGAGAATTCGATATGATCGACAAAAGCGGCAACCGCATTCAAGATAAACGGATTGATAAAGTATAGATAGAATAAAGAACCGATGCCCCAAAGGATCGAAAACTTCAAACAGATGATACCTTTGTAGTTGAATGGCACATCGCTGTAATCCCAGAGTTTGATATGCATGACATGGATGAAGAATAGACCTCCTAACAGCTCAAGCAACGTCATAAGCAAGCTCGATACGATAAACAATACCCCGACCTCTAAAAACGGGTTGCTGAAAGCGATGCCCTTTAAAAGATAACCGATGGTATAAAGCGTCACGACCCCAAAGCCATAGATCGGCAAATAAGGTCCGCTCAAAAAACCGGGATTGATAAAGCGTCCTTCAGGATTGCTCTTTTTATTGAAACGGTTAAAGAAAAATTCTAATAACCAGCCGATTATGCTGCCTAAAAAGAATAAAAACAGGATAATCAGGATATTTGTTGTCTTCATGTCTAAATCATAACATAAAAAGCCGCCCTGAAGCGGCTTATGCTCTAATTCATCGCTTTAATCATCAGTTCGGTGACTAGCTTAGTGTAATTGAGCGGATCTTTGATCTCAAGACCGGCGATCAGTAAAGCCTGATCATACAAAACTTTGGCATAGTCGTCGATCGCTTCTTTATTGTCATACACTTTTTTAAGCGATTTAAACAATTCATGATCAGGGTTGATCTCTAAGATCTTGTTGGCTTTGATGTTAGAACCTTGGTTGAGATCTTTTAAAACCTTTTCCATCTCGATCGATAGATTGTCATCAGATACCAAACATACCGGATGACTCTTTAAACGGTTAGAGAGTCTTACTTCTTTGACATCATCTTTTAAGACCTCTTTGATCGCATCCAGAATGTCTTTGTTTTCTTCGTTTTCTTTTAGGTTTTGTTCTTTCTCTTCTTTGGAATCAAGATCCAGATCGCCTTTGTTGATGGACTTGAAGATATGGTCTTCATAGTTGTTTAAGATCGAAGCCATAAATTCATCGACATTGTCTAAAAAGTACAAGACTTCATAACCTTTATCAAGGACTCTTTCGATCTGCGGCATCTCTTTGATCTTTTCTACACTTTCACCAACGGCATAAAAGATCTCTTTTTGATCTTCTTTCATACGGGAAACATACTCTTTTAAGGTAGTATATTTATCTTCGTAACTCGATTTAAACATCAACAGGTCGATCAAGACATCTTTATTCTTGCCATAGTCTTCATAAGCTCCGTATTTGAGCTGAGCTCCGAAGGCTTCAAAGAATGTTTCATACTTTTCTCTTTCATCTTTAAGCATCTTTTCAAGCGTGTTTTTAATACGTTTATCCAAAGACTTTTTGATCTGATTCATCTGATAGTCCTGCTGGAGGATCTCACGGGAAATATTCAAATTGAGATCATCGCTATCGATTAAACCTCTCACGAATTTAAAGTAATCGCTGATTAATTCATTAGCTTCATCTTTGATAAAGACACCTTTGGAATAAAGTTTGAGTCCTAACTTATAATCAGTGGTGTAGTAGTTATATGGAGCTTTGGATGGAATAAACAGCAATGCCGTATAGGAAGTATTTCCTTCGACGCTGTAATGCAAAGTCTTGAGCGGCTTGTTGTAGTCGTAGTAATTTTGCATATAGAACTCATCATATTCTTCTTCCTTGATCTCTTTTTTATTCTTTTTCCAAAGCGGAATCATGGAATTGATGGTCTTGTTTTCAATGGAAGTTTCACTTTTGCCCTCTTCACTTGTAGCTTTGGTGATTTCCACATCCATGCGGATCGGATAGCGGATATAATCCGAATACTTCTTGATAAGGATCTGTAAGTTGTCGGAGCTCAGATACTGGTCAAAGTCAAACTCCTTGCTTTTAGGTTTGATGTGCAAAGTGATGATCGTGCCGTAATCATCTTTTTTAGCACTTTTGATCTCATAGCCCTCTTCATTTTCCGAGATCCATTCATAAGCTTTATCTTCGCCGATCTTTTTCGAGATGACATCGATCCTGTCGGCGACCATGAAGGCACTGTAGAAACCGACTCCAAATTGACCGATAATATCGACTTCGCTTTTTTCATCGAGTTCTTTCTTAAAATCCAAAGAACCGCTTTTAGCGATCGTACCGAGATTATTTTCAAGATCTTCCTTGTTCATGCCGATACCGTTATCTTTGATGACGATAAGTCTTTCTTTGCGATCGACTTCAATATCGATATGGGGATCATCGGCTTTGATGTCGGTATTGGTCAAAGAGAGATAATGTCTTTTATCCAAAGCATCGCTGGCATTAGAGATCAGCTCTCTTAAAAATATATCTTTATTGGTATAGATGGAATTAGCCATCAGATCCAATAACCGCTTTGATTCAGTCTTAAATTGTTTAATTGCCATAAATAATCACTCCTTTTAGCACTCTATAATCTTGACTGCTAATATAGAATAGCACAAATATAATGATTATGCAAAAATAATTCTAAAATGTACTATAATATTCTCATGGATGAAATTATCTTGACCAATATGTGTCTTTTAAAGTTTAAAGACAGGTTTCTTTTCCAGATCCGTCATAAACAAGACTGGCCGGGCTTAACTTTGCCGGGCGGTAAAGTAGAAAAAGATGAAACCGTTGTTGATTCGGTCTATCGGGAGTTCAAGGAAGAAACAGGTCTTTGTTTAAAGGGAGTCGAGTTTGTCGATTATATCGAATGGAACATCGCTTCCAAAAGACATCTGTGTCTGCTTTTTAAAAGCGACAGTTTTGAAGGTACTTTAAAAGATTCTATAGAGGGTAAAAATGTCTGGCTGACTTTAAAAGAGGCTCGCAAAGAACCTTTTTCAAGTGATTTTGACAAGATATTAGATTTATATAAGGTGGATTGGAGAAAAGAAGATGATCAAAGGCAAGATTGAAATGGCTAACGGGGAAGTGATCCCTTTTGAGCTTTATCCCGAACATGCTCCCTTGACGGTAGCTAACTTTACCAAACTCGCAAAAAGCGGTTTTTATGATGGCTTGACTTTCCATCGCTGCATCCCGCATTTTGTATCACAAGGCGGCTGTCCTAAAGGGGATGGGACAGGAGAGCTTGATTATACGATCAAATGCGAAACTGAAGGCAACCCTTTAAAACATGTTGCTGGGGCGATCTCGATGGCTCATCGAGGCAAAGATACCGGCAGCTGTCAGTTTTTTATCTGCCATGAACCGCAGCCGCATTTAGATGGCGTGCATACA
Source organism: uncultured Erysipelotrichaceae bacterium (assembly GCA_944326825.1). Taxonomy (GTDB): domain Bacteria; phylum Bacillota_I; class Bacilli_A; order Erysipelotrichales; family Erysipelotrichaceae; genus JAHHTG01. The sequence continues at coordinate 17,227 of CALVFL010000005.1, read as the reverse complement.
GTATTCGGACAGGTAGTCGATAATCTTGAAGCCGTCAAAAAGATGAAAAACGGCGATGTGATGAAAAGGGTAGTGATCAGCGATGAAGATCTCTAAGACGACAATTATTGAATACGGCAAGATCGCTTTAGGTTCGGTCATTTTCGCTTTCGCCCTAAATATCTTTATCGTTCCTTTCGGTTTATATAACGGTGGTATCATTGGAACTGCCCAGATCATCAGAACGCTGTTGAGCGAGTGGTTCAATATCAACTTCTCATTTGATATTGCCGGTATTATAAATATGCTTTTAAACGTTCCGCTTTTAATCGCTGCTTATTTTGTCTTGAATCTTAACTTTGTCAAAAAGACAGTCTTTTCAGTCGCTGTACAGACCGTCGCTTTCAGCGTCATTCCGATCTTAGAAGAACCTTTATTGGCTGACCGTTTAGCTTCGGTCATCTTGGGCGGCATCATCTCTGGCATCGGGGTAGGTATGGTCTTAGTCCAAAAGGGTTGTGCTGGCGGCAATGATACGACTTCGATGCTACTAATGAAAAACAACCCCAGCATGTCGGTCGGCAAATTCAACCTTTATTATAATATAGGCGTTTATGTAGCCTGTGCCTTGTTGTTTAACCTTGAGATCACGATCTATTCTGTCCTTCAGGCAGTAATTTTCTCGTTTGTGGTCGATAAGCAGCATTTACAGAATATTGAAGTCAGCGTGATGATCTTTACCCGCAACAAAGAGATCAAGAAGATGATCATCAACGAACAGCACCGTGGCGTCACCTATTGGAAAGGCCAGGGAGCTTATACAGACAATGATGTTGAAGTGCTGGTATCGATCGTTTCCAAGGCTGAAGTCGGCGTCATTGAACGCAAAGTAAAAGATATGGACCCGAATGCCTTTGTGATCGTATCCAATCAGGCCGAAGTCATCGGCAATGTTGAAAAACGTCTGATCTAAACGATGATCTCCATCATCGTTTTTCTTTTGAACATTTCTTTTTTCAAATAGAAGGCGTAAGCTTCTTTATTGCCTTCATAAACATTTAAAGTGATATTATAAAAACCGTTGTCTTTGGCGTATTTTTGGATATAGGCAAATAAAGCCGAGCCGATCTGCTGATGGCGGCATTCTTCGCTGACACACAGATCATCGATATAAAGCGTCTTTAAAGGTCTTAAGTTATTGCCCTTGTTTTCTTGAATGATCAAAAATGCATAACCTAATACTTTGTCTTTGTCATCGGTATAGACCAAGATGTTGTAATTATTATCATTCATAAGAGAGATAAGTTCTTCTTTAGAGTATTTAGTCTGGTCTTTGATAAAAAGATCATTTCTAAGATCGGCGTGAATATTGCCCACTTCTTGAAGCAGTTTCATGATATCGGCAAGATGTTTTTCACTGGCTTTTTTGATCATATCGGCTCCTTTTTACCTATTGTAGCACAGTTCACAAAAAGTTCATAATTTCATTTACCGCCATAAACAAAGGCTTTATAGGTCTTATAAATCTAAAGGTAAAAAGAAATTGCTTGCAAGTTAAAAGGCAATAGGTATAATAGGTATAAGATTGAATTGTGATAGAATTGTGAAAATTATGATTCGATCGAAGAAAGGATGAGATCGTATGCTTAGGACATTATTGTTAGTTAATATATCAATAGCGATATTTATGACCATAGCTTATGGTTATCAGATATTCTATATCGTTGTAGGTTTGTTTAGAAAACTGAAAGAAACAGTTGCCAATAATAAAGAAGTCAAAGTCCCTTATCATCGCTTTGCGGCAATATGCAGCGCCCGCAATGAAGAAGGGGTCATCGGACAGCTCATCAGCTCGCTTAAAAATCAGGATTATCCAAGTGATATGTTAGACATTTATATCATTGCCGATAATTGCAGCGATGATACAGCTAAAGTGGCTTTAAGCTTAGGAGCTAAGGTCGTAGAGCGTTATGATGAAAAAAGAAAAGGTAAAGGCTATGCCCTGGATTACTTTTTCAAGAAACTGAAAAAAGAATATGCTTCTATACCTTATGATGGGTATTTTGTCTTTGATGCTGATAATATAGTTGATCAAAACTTCGTTAAGGAGATGAACAAGACCTATTCTTTAAAAGGTTATGAAGCGATGACTTCCTACCGCAATTCCAAGAATTACGGTCAAAACTGGATCAGTCAGGGTTATTCGGTCTGGTTTTTGACGGAAGCCCGCTTTATCAATTATCCAAGAGAGTTTTTAGGCACTTCCTGTGCGATCAGCGGTACCGGTTTCTTTGTAGCACAAAGTCTGATCGCCAAAAACGGCGGCTGGCCATACCATTTATTGACTGAAGATATTGAGTTTTCGGTTAATTGTGCCATCAACGGTACTAAGATCGGCTATTGCGACAAAGCTGTCGTTTACGATGAACAGCCGACTCAGATCATTCAGGCCTGGTATCAAAGACTCAGATGGTCGAAAGGTTTCTATCAGATCAACTTGAGATATACCACCCGTCTTTTAAAAGGCATCAGCGACAAGAAACAGAGTTTCATTAAAAGATTCTCATGCTATGATTTATTGATGACGACTGCTCCAAGCATGCTGCTTACGATCTTTTCTATTATCTTCAATCTCATCATGTTTGCCTTGTGTATGAATGACAAGACTTTGATGGCCAGAAGAGTTACTTCGATCGCCAGTGAATACATCGTGTTCGCTTTCATCAATACTTATCTGATGATGCTTCTAAGGGGCGGACTTACGATCTTGACCGAGTGGCATAATATCAAAGCCACCACTAAACAAAAGATCATTTCAGCTTTCACTTTCCCGTTTTATATGCTGGCCAATATCCCTGTGGCTATCGTGGCTTTATTCGGCAAAGTGGAATGGAAACCGATCCAGCACTTCGCAGCTGAAAAGACTGATATGTTTTAAGAGTTATAAAGACTGTTTTATAACTCTTTTTTTATGTTTATAATAATGATGGTGAGAATATGAAGAAAGACTGTTATAAATTATATACGGATATTTTAAAGGAAGAACTGATCCCGGCCATGGGTTGTACAGAGCCGATCGCTATCGCTTATGTAGCTTCGATCGCCAAGGATGTTTTAGGCACTTTGCCGACAAGTGTTTTAGTTGAAGCCAGCGGCAGCATCATCAAGAATACCAAAAGTGTTTTTGTGCCCAATACCGATCATTTAAAAGGCATCAAAGCAGCCGCGGCAGCCGGTCTTATTGCCGGTGATTCCAAAAGCGAATTAGAGGTTTTGGCCAACTTTGATAAAAGCAGATCTAAAGAGATCAGTGCTTATTTGAATGAACATGATATCGAAGTGAAATATCTTGCCTCCCGTTCGGTCTTTGATCTGATCGTCACGGTCTATGAAGGGGATTCTTATGTCAAAGTCAGGATCTGTGACTATCATACCAATGTGGTACTTATTGAAAAGGATCACGAAGTGATCTACGAGAATAATAAAAAGGCTAAAAAGATCAGCGATAACCGCAAGTATTTGAACATGGAAGATATCTATGATTATGCTTTGAATGTCGATCTTGCGGATGTGAGAGATGTTTTGAAAAGACAGCTCGATTATAATGTAGCGATCGCCAAAGAAGGACTTAAAGGAGATTACGGGGCCAATATCGGCAAAGTTCTTTTAAAGACTTATGGCGATGATGTGACGACTAAAGCCAAGGCTTTGACGGCTGCCGGCAGCGATGCCAGAATGAACGGCTGCGAGATGCCGGTCATCGTCAATTCTTTAAGCGGCAACCAGGGCATTACCTGCAGTGTGCCTTTATATGTCTATGCCAAAGAATATGGGGTAGACGAAGAAAGACTTTTGAGGGCTTTGATCGTTTCGGATCTTATCGCTATCCATGAGAAGTCTTTGATCGGCACGCTTTCGGCTTATTGCGGAGCTGTCAGTGCTGCGGCCGGGGCTGGAGCCGGGATCGCTTTTTTGTTAGGGGGAGGGTATGAAGAGATCATCCATACCGTATCCAATACCTTAGGCATCGTTTCCGGCATCGTTTGTGACGGGGCCAAGGCTTCTTGTGCTGCCAAGATCGCTTCTTCGATCGATGCGGCGATCCTTGGCTACAATATGTATAAAAACGGTCAGGAATTTAAAGGCGGGGACGGTATCATTACCTGCAATATCGAATCGACGATCAAAAATATCGGCAAGCTTGGCAAAGAGGGTATGCGCTCCACCAATAAAGAGATCATCAAGATGATGACAGAGAACGGCGAAGCCTAAAAATAGTTAAATTTATTTAAAATAAGTTGTTTTAAAACGGTGATAAGTTATAATTAAATTGTCGAAAGACGAATAGAAAAAGGAGAAAAGATGAAAAAATTATTTGCAGTGCTTTTAGCATGTATGATGGTTTTAGGTCTAGGTGCTTGCTCTAACAACACTTCTACCAGCGATGGTGAAAAGACAGAAGTAGTTATCTGGCACACTTATACTGCAGACCAGCAAACTTACATCGATGAAGTCGTAGCAGCTTTCAATGCTGAACATGAAAACATCGAAGTAGTTGTTGAAACTCAACCGAGACAGGACTTTGAATCTAAAGTCATGAATGCTGTCAGAGCCGGAAATGGTCCTGATATCATCATTCACTACGCTACTGAAGCCGCTAACTACGTTGATGAAGGATTGGTTGCTGATATTGGCGCATATATCAATGATGAAGAGATCGGTATTGCCGATTATGAATCAACTGTTGACAAGGGTGCTTGGGATGAAGCTAACAGCTTCTCTGATGGCAAGATGCATATCTTCCCGCTTATCACTTCTGGACCAGTATTCTTCTACAATGCTGATATCTATGATGAACTTGGTTTAAGTGCTCCGACTACTTGGGCAGAACTTGAAGAAAACTGCCGTGCTATTAAGGAAGCTTATCCTGATAAATACGGTTTTGCCTTCGATTCATTGACTGACGGCGGTCAGACTTTGATCTCTCAGACTGGCAATGAAATCGTTGATCCAAAAACCAAGACAGTTACTTTCAATACTGAAGAAGTAGTTGAACAGGTTGAATGGTATGCAAATTGCGTTAAAGAAGGCTTATTCATGCAATCACCTACTGCTGATTACTTCTCAGGTGACTTTAACAGCGGTTTACTTGCTTCTTATATTGGAAGCGTGGCCGGCGTTCCTTACTTAGAACTTGAAAACTGGGCAGTTGCACCATTGCCGCAGGGTGGTGAAGTTGAATGGACTCCTGCTTGGAACCGTGGTGCCATCATCTTCTCTAGCGATGAAGCTACAGAAAGAGCTGCTTTCGAATTCGTTAAATACTTTGCTTCTCCGGAAGTAAATGCTGAATTCTGCAAGGTTGCTAACTATGCATCACCTTATGCTGCTACTCGTGAACAGGAAGTTTATCAAGAACACATCAGCGGCAACGAAGCTTTAAATGCTTTAAGACCTGAAACAGCCGGATCATTCCCAGCTATCCCAGGTGTCGCTACTGTTCGTACGCAAGTTGAACAGATGTTCACCGAAGCTGCTAACGATATGAAGGATGCCGCTACAGCTGTTGCTGATGCTGAAGCAAGATGTAACGAAGCTTTAGCTGGCTAGTCTATATCGAAAATGCTTACTATGACCGATGTCTGATGACATCGGTTTTTTATATTTTTTAATATTTTTGCATTATTTTAATAATACTCTATGTATAATTAAATGTGTTAGGAGTTTAGAATATGAAGATTAAACTAGAAGGTGTGACTAAACGCTTCGATGATGTCGTAGCAGTCAATGATTTCTCATTAGAGTTTGAAGAAGGAACTTTAACTGCTTTGCTTGGACCATCAGGATGCGGCAAGTCCACGATGCTCAATATGCTTTCAGGTATATTACCGGTAACTGAAGGCAAGATCTATTTTGATAATGATGATGTGACGGATATGCCTCCGCAAAAAAGGGGAGTCGGGCTGGTCTTTCAGAACTATGCCTTATATCCGCACATGTCGGTATTAGATAATATCTGCTTCCCTTTAGAGATCCAGAAAGTACCTAAGGCTGAAAGGATCGAAAAAGCGAAAGAGATGGCCAGACTTGTCAAGATCGAACAGTATCTTGACCGTAAGCCAAAAGAACTCTCCGGCGGCCAGCAGCAGCGTGTTGCTATTGCCAGAGCCCTTATCAAGAATCCTCGTCTTTTACTTTTGGATGAGCCTTTATCTAATCTTGATGCCCGACTGCGTTTAGAGATGCGTGAAGAGATCCGCCGTATCCAGCAGGAAACCAAGGTCACAACGATCTTTGTAACGCATGACCAGGAAGAAGCGATGTCGATCTCAGACAAGATCGTCTTAATGAAAGACGGTTATTTGATGCAGGTCGATCGTCCGCAGGCTTTATATGATGAACCGCAAAAACTGTTCGTTGCCAATTTCTTGGGCAATCCGCCGATCAATAACCTTGAAGGCAAGATCAAAGACGGCAAGTTTGTCTTGGCTGATGATTCGGCCAGCGTCAAAGTCGATCTAAAGAGTGCTGTTGAAGGTGAAGAAGTCGTTTTAGGCATCAGGGCAGAAAGTGTCGGTGTTGATGATGATGCTGATTTTGAAGCGATCATCAAAGAACGTTTTACGATGGGTAAAGAGGAGTTAGCGATCTTGAAGTTAGGAAACAGCGAACTAAGGATCTATCTCTCCAGTGATTTTACTCATAAACCAGGCGAGAAAGTCGGTTTTAAATTAAAGAATAAAGGCGTATTCCTCTTTGATAAGAAGAGCGGAGAAAGAAAATGAGTGCCAAGACGAAGTCAGGAACTTTCAACCGTTCCTTTGAACCGTGGTTATATTTGCTGCCGTTTATTTTCGGCATCGTCGTTTTCACGCTTTATCCGGTCATCAATGTCGTTTTGATCTCTTTTAAAGAGGGTTATCGTCTACTGACGGGCGCTTTTGATTCAATAGGTGTCGAAAACTATCTTAAAGTCATTTCTGACCCGTATTTTATCAACGGTATCAAAAATACAGCTATCTATGTCATTACTGTCGTGCCGATAGCGACAGCGATCTCTTTGTTTTTTGCAAATCTTCTAAACCAGAAGATCAGAGGTATCGCTATCTTTCATACGGCTTATTTCTTGCCGCTTGTCACTTCAGCTACGGCAGTGGGTCTAGTCTGGAAGCTCATGTTCAACGGTCAGTTTGGGGTCATCAACTATCTGCTTGGCATCTTCAACATCGGGCCTTTTGAATGGATCACTGATCCCAGAATGAATATCTACACTTTGATTATCTATGGTATCTGGAATATGATCCCGTTTACGACGATCTTACTGTTGTCAGGACTTCAGAATATCGATCCATTGTATTATACGGCAGCTAAAGTAGATGGTGCTTCAAGTTCCAAGATGTTTTTCAGGATTACTGTACCTTTGTTAGCACCGACGATCGGTTTGACCTGCGTTGTCAATACGATCTCGGCTTCAAAAGTCTATGGCGAACTGTTCCCGCTTTTCAACGGCCGTCCGGGTATTGCCCGCAATCTATATACCGTTGTCTTTTATATCTATGAGAAATTCTATGTTGATTGGGATCTCGGCAGTGCGGCCGCTGCTTCGATCATCTTATTTTTGATTATCTTCGTCTTTACGATGATCCAGCTGCAGATCCAAAAACGCTGGAAGTATTATTAGGAGGAAACGATGATGAAAAAAAGATTTCATTTTAGTCCTAAAAAGCTTTTGGTCTATCTTTGTTTGATCATTGGGGCGATCATCATGGTCTTTCCTTTCTATTGGATGCTGGTGAGTGCTTTAAAAACGACGGCAGAATTCAATTCCTACCCGCCGACCTGGGTGCCGGAGAACTGGTTTAATATGGAAAACTTCAAGACTGCCTTTTCCAAAGCTCCGTTTGTCACTTATTTCATGAACTCGGTCATCGTAACGATCTCTTGTGTCATCGTTACCGGCTTTACGACGATCTTAGCAGCTTTTGCCTTTTCAAGGCTTAAGTTTAAAGGCCGTGATGTGATCTTCTCATTACTTTTATCACTGATGATGGTGCCTTTTGAGATGCTGGTCATAACTAACTATGAAACAGTCACAAGACTACAGATGGGTGATTCTTTGATCGTCTTGATCATACCTTTCATCTCATCGATCTTTTATACCTATATCCTTAGAAACTTCTTCCTTTCGATCCCTGACAGCCTTTATTACAGCGCCAGGATCGACGGGGCCAGCAACTGGAAGTATTTATGGCGGATCATGGTACCGATCGCTAAACCGAGTTTAGTAACGATCATGCTGTTAAATGCCATTTCCTGCTGGAACTCTTTCCTTTGGACCTTGCTTGTGATCAACTCTGATGATTTCAGGACATTGCCGATCGGTCTATATGCTTTCATGACCGAAGGCGGCAGCGATTTCAAGTTACAGATGGCGGCCAGTACCTTTACCGTCTTGCCGATGATCATCTTATTCCTGTTTACCCGTAAATATATCGTTAACGGCGTAGCCAGAGGCGGTATTAAAGGTTAGTTAATTATATTTTTCACAATTGACTAAGTTTTGGTGCCGCTCTATAATATAAATGAGTCATAAAGGAGGAAAATATTTTAATATGACAGTAAAAGTTGCAATTAACGGATTTGGTCGTATCGGACGTCTTGCCTTTAGACAAATGTTCACCGATCCAAACTATGAAGTAGTAGCTATCAACGATTTAACAGCTCCAAAAATGTTAGCTCACTTACTTAAGTACGATTCTTGCCAGAAGAAATACGATCATGAGATTTCTGCCGGTGAAGATTCAATCACTGTTGACGGAAAGGAAATCAAGATCTATAAAGAACCTGATGCCAACAACCTTCCTTGGGGAGAACTTGGTGTAGATGTAGTCTTAGAATGTACAGGTTTCTATACTAAGAAAGAAAAAGCTCAGGCTCATATCAATGCCGGTGCAAAACGTGTCGTTATTTCTGCACCTGCCGGAAATGATCTTCCAACGATCGTATATGGTGTCAACGAAGGAACTTTAAAAGCTTCTGATACTATTATCTCTGCTGCAAGCTGTACTACAAACTGCTTAGCACCTATGGCAAAAGCATTAAATGATTTTGCACCTATCCAGGCTGGTATCATGACTACTGTTCATGCTTATACTGGTGACCAGATGGTTCTTGATGGACCACACAGAAAAGGTGATCTAAGAAGAGCTAGAGCAGCCGCTGTAAACATCGTTCCTAACTCTACCGGTGCAGCTAAAGCTATCGGTCTTGTTATTCCTGAATTAGCAGGAAAATTGATCGGTTCTGCCCAGAGAGTTCCTGTTCCTACAGGTTCTACTACGATCTTAGTAGCTGTTGTTAAAACTGATAAAGAAGTTACTCCTGAAACGATCAACGCTTACATGAAATCTCAAGAAAGCCCTACTTACGGTTATACTGAGGAGCCGGTAGTTTCTTCTGATATTATCGGTGAAACTCATGGTTCTATCTTTGATGCAACTCAAACGATGGTAAACAAAGTAAGCGATGATACTTATGAAGTTCAAGTTGTTGCTTGGTACGACAACGAAAATTCTTACACAACTCAGATGGTAAGAACTATTAAATACTTCAACAGTTTAAGCTAATCCGAAAAGACTCAAAAATTAGGGTTCGTCATTAAGACGGGCCCTTTTTTATTTGCTTAAAGCTTAAACTTTAATATAATATTATTGTATGAATTCACTACCTGATAAATTATTGAATCTTAGAAAATATTACGGCCTTTCTCAAAGCTATCTGGCTGAGTATCTGGATATTGAAGTCATTGACTACATGGGTTTTGAAAACGGCCGCAGTGTACCAAGTTTTGAAGAATTAAAGAAACTGGCCAAGTTATATCGGGTCAGCAATGATGATCTCTTTGATAACCGCAAAGAGATCGAGTTCATTAAAGACATCAAGCCAAGCAATGATACTTCTAACTTCCATTATCTGACTAAACAGACTAAGAAAGAAAAGAAGTCCGAATACTGGAGCAAGAATAAAAAACCGATCATGATGATCGCTGCTTTAGCTTTGGGGATCGTCGTTTGTGTCATCATCTGTGTCTTTTTATTGTTTCCAAGCAAAAACGAGATCAACAAGATGACTAAATCAAACAACAACCGTCTGGATGCATCTAATGTAACGGTGGTCTATCTTTTAGGCAACGGCGAAGCGATGGGCCGAGGCGATAATTCCTACGGCCAGCTTGATTTTGACAGCAAAGATGTCTTTAAGGTGCAGGAAGGTGCTAATTTTACTGTTGTCCTTAAAAATGACGGCACCTTGGTTTCAGCCGGTCTTGTGGATAATCTCGCAGATGAGATAAACGAATGGCGTGACATCGTCGATGTAGAAGTGGGTCGAGGCCATATCCTGGCTTTGGATAAGTATGGTAAGGTCTATTGTGCGGGGGATGATACTTATGATCAGTGCCGTTTTGAAAAAGACAGCGGCATCACGCAGATCTTCGCCTCCAACAATGCCAGTTTTCTTGTGGATGCAGAAGGCAAACTTTATCATTCTGGCGAAGTGATCCACGAAGAAATCTTGGCTGAAGCTGACGGTTTTATCGATATTGAAGCCGGCAATAATATCATCACTTATATAAATACTGACGGCACAGTCAACTATTATTCTCTCAACGATTTTTCAGAAGTTTTAAATTGGAAAGACATCGTCGATATTGAGATCGGTCTTAATTATATTGCCGGACTGGATGTAAGCGGCAAGGTCTATGTAGCTACTGAAGATGAAGAATTAAAAAATGCAGAAGGCACTTTTGAGAATATGCTGGCTATTGCCGGGGCGGACAGTTATTTTGTGGCTTATGATGGAAGTAAGATCTATGGTGTCGGCGATAATGCTTACGGGCAATATGAGATCACTGATGTGAACAAGACCCCGCTGGCTAAAGTAGAGAATGTCAGTGTCGAGATGAATGATGCCGATATGACGATCGTGATCAAATTCGATGCTTCAAACCACGCCAACGGTTATCGTTTGACTTATGATGACAAGACCCTTGATTCTTCTACCAACTCTTTCACTATTCCATACAGTGAAATGGAAGATGGCAAGAAATATGATTTTACGATCATCGCTTTAGGCAATGATAAATACGAAGATTCATCGCCAGTTACTCTCGCCTTTACTTACAATACGCCAAAAGTAACGATCATGACCGGACTTGTCGGCATGAGCCGGGATGAGTTCAAGAGTTATCTTGGCGAGATCGGAGTCAATATCGCCAATGTTACCGACAGCAAGGACCCTATGCCATGCAAGTTCAGCGGTACCGCTAAAGTCACAAGCGTGAACGGTCTTGAAGAAGGCAAAGAATATAACAGAGAAGAATTAAAGAATCTAAGGATCACCTATACTTATTGTGAACCTTTGTTTGAGGAGGGCGGAAGTGAAGATTTGGCAGATTAAAGATCGTCCCAAGAGTCTGATCCTGACTGATGAACAGCTGATCATCGCTATCAAAAACGGTCTTTTAAACGGCGATGACGTTCTTATCAATGTCGATCTTAAAGATGATATTGCGATAAAAGATTCGATCTACAGTTTTTATTTAAAGGACCCTCATGAACAAGACTAAGTTTGAAAAAGCTGTTTACTATTTTGTCTTGGTGTCGATGCTGATCTCGATCATTTATGTGATCTATCGCATCATCGCTGCACCAAGCATTTCAAATGACGGCGATGTCAGGACGAAGAGCACCTATACCTTGATGCTTTTACAATGTATCGTGGGAGTTGTGGCGATCCATATCCCCGATATTTTAGAAAAACATTTAAAAAGAGATATACCATCTTTTATGGTCACAATGTATATCATCTTTTTATACTGTGCCATCTTTTTGGGAGAAGTCAGAAGTTTCTATTATCTTATCCCAAACTGGGATAATTTCCTGCATACTTTTTCGGGCATGATGTTAGGCTCTTTAGGTTTCAGCGTCATCACCATCCTGAACAAGACCGACAAGATCCCTTTGAATATGTCACCGTTCTTCGTGGCCTTGTTTGCGTTTTGTTTTGCAGTTACGATTGGGGTGTTCTGGGAATTTTACGAATATCTTTTTGACGGCTTGCTGGGTTTAAATATGCAAAAGTTCATGCTTGAAGACGGTATAGCCCTTATTGGAAGAGAGGCCTTAAGCGATACGATGACCGATCTTTTTGTCGATGCTTTGGGAGCTTTTATCATGAGTGTGATCGGCTATATCTCCTTAAAGTATAAGACTCCTCTTATCAATACCCTTCGTTTCAGAAAGATTGAAAAGTAGTTGATCTCTATGCTATATTAAGTTAAACCGCAAGTCGGATAGTATGACAAAGAAAGATCGAAAGCGAAGACATGAGGGTGGAAGATGTCTGATCGGAACTTGTCAGAATGCCCCGATGAGGGAAGCCTTGAAACAAGTAGAGGCTTACGTAACTTCTGCGTTAAAGAGCTGAAGAGTTAAATAAAGAGTGGAACCGTGTCATGCACCTCTTGATGGTGCTTTTTTATTTAGGAGGCGATTATGAAGATATATAACACAAAGACATTAAAGATCGAAGAGTTTAAACCGATCAAAGAAGGCGAAGTAAAGATGTATGTCTGCGGACCGACGGTCTATAGCGATATTCATATCGGCAATGCCAGACCGATGGTTGTTTTTGATACTTTGCGCCGTGTCTTTGAAGAACTCGGTTATGATGTGAAATATGTTTCCAATTATACCGATGTCGATGACAAGATCATCAACGAAGCTAAAAAGCGCAATATTTCAGAGCTGGAACTGACCGATGAAATGATCCAAAGAGTAGAAAAGATCAAGGAACTGCTCAACACCAGGAAACTGTATAAAGCGCCAAGAGTGACTCAGACGATGGAAGATGTCATCAGTTTTATTGATGAATTAGTGATGAACGGCTATGCTTATCCGAAAGATGGCGATGTTTTCTTTGATACATCGAAGGTAGTGGATTACGGCTGTCTTTCCAATCAGAAGATGGATGATCTGAAAGTAGGAGCCCGCATTGAAGAAAATGATAAAAAAGAATCACCTTTAGATTTTGTGCTCTGGAAAAAGACGGAGCAGGGTATCAAATGGCAAAGCCGCTATTCTTTAGGACGCCCGGGCTGGCATACGGAATGTGTCGTCATGATCAAAAAAGAGCTGGGCGAACTCATCGATATCCATGGCGGCGGCAAGGATCTGCGCTTCCCGCATCATGAAAATGAAAGAGCCCAGGCTAAAGCTTTATTCAATTCTGATCTAGCCAACTATTGGATGCATAACGGCATGATCGATGTTGAAGGAGTCAAGATGTCTAAATCTTTAGGCAACTTCATTACTGCCAAAGATGCTTTGGAAGCTTATGATCCGATGGTCATCCGCTGGATCTTGTTAAGTGCTCACTATCGTCAGGATCTCAATATCTCTGATGATTTCATCAAAGCCAATGAAAAAGAACTCAATAAAGTTTTGACCTGCTTGAAACAGGTATCACTCAAGCTGGCTTTAAATGATACTAACGGCAAGGAACTTGATGAGAAGTATTATCATGCCTTTATGGAAGCCATGGAAGATGATCTCAATACTCCTAATGCTTATGCAGCGATCTTTGAGATGGTCAAATATCTCAATCAGGAAGTAAGAAAGAAAGACTTCGATCTTGAAGCCTTAAATAAAGTAGCCAATACTTTAAAAAGAGCTCTTGATGTTTTGGGTATCCGCCATCATGAAGTACACCTAAGTGCTGAAGATAAGAAGATCTATGAAGCCTGGAATGAAGCCAAAGCCCAAAAGGATTTTGTGAAGGCCGATGAATATCGGGCCAGTCTTATGCAAAGAGGTATCTTATAGATGGATCCTAAACAGTTAAACGGTGTTTCTTTAAGTTTTATCGGTGATGCCGTTTATAGTGTCTATATCAGAGAACATCTTTTAAATAAAGGTCTAAACAGCGGCAAGAAACTGCAGGAGGCTTCTAAATGCTATGTCAGTGCTTCAGGCCAAAGCAAGGCATTCGATCATCTTTTTAAAAACGGCATCTTGAATGCTGAAGAGCTGGAAGTTTATAAAAAAGGCCGCAACGCCGTTAATCATATTCCTAAAAACGGCAAACTGAATACTTATTTAAAGGCCAGCGGTCTTGAAGCTTTGATCGGCTATCTTTATTTAAACGATAAGATGCGTTTAGATGAAATAATGCAGGCAATATTGAAAGAGGTCAGTTATGAGTAATTATATCTATGGTAAAAACAGTGTTTATGAAGCTCTTAAAAGCGGAAGGGTGTTAGAGCTTTATGTCTTGAACAATTATAAAGAGCTCAAAAGTCTAAATGGAAAGGGTGTCAAGATCACCTGCTTGAAAAGGCCGGAGTTAGACAAGCTGGCCAATACCGTTAGTCATCAGGGCATCGTTGCCAAGATCAAAGACTATCCGCTTTACGAAGTAAGCGATCTTCTTAAAAAAGAGAATGGTCTTATCGTTATTTTGGACGGCATTGAAGATCCGCATAACCTGGGAGCGATCATGCGGACGGTGGATTGCGTGGGAGCAGATGGCATCATCTACCGCAAACATCATAATGTTTCCCTGACGCCAACCGTTGCCAAAGTATCGACAGGAGCGATCGAACATGTCAAGGTTGCTGAAGTCAGCAATCTTGTCAATACTTTGAATTATCTTAAAAAACAAGGATACTGGATCGTCGGTACCGACATACAAGCTGACAGGTATTATAACGAGATGAACTATGATATGAACATCGCTCTAGTGATGGGGGCCGAGGGCAAAGGCATGGCGAGATTAACTAAAGAGGCCTGCGACTTCTTAGTCAAAATGCCGCTTTTAGGGCATGTTGATTCTTTAAATGTATCCAATGCCGCTGCCATTATGCTTTATAAGATTTTGGAAAATCGACAATCTATCCACAAATGTGGATAAAGGTTTAACCGATATATAACTGATATGTGACTTCAGTAAGTGTTTCATCTTGAGATTATCAGTTCATAATGAAGTCATGAAAGATGAATTGATTAGAAAAGTAAAGTCAAAAGATGAAGATAGCGTCAAGACTTTATTGATGACCTACCGCTATCTTGTCGCTAAGATCGTTAACGGATTTTATATCAATCGAGGGGATTATAAGATCGACCGCAACGATCTCTTGCAGGAAGGAGATATCGCTTTATATCATGCGGCTTTGACTTATAAAGAAGAAAGTGAAGCCAGTTTTGCGACCTATGCTTATAAAGTGATCTATCGAAGACTCTGCCGGGCAATCGAAAAACTGGGCGGACATTACCGTTTTGAAGGACTTTCCATCGATACGGACAATCATGCCGAACTTGTAAGCGAACACTTTTATGACGATCCTAAGAAGATGATTATCTATTATGACACATTAAAAGCTATGCAGACCTTTATGAAAGGTTCGTCGCCGCTTGAAAAAGAGATCATCAGGATGCGTCAGGATAAAAACAGTTATAAAGCGATCGCTGACAGTTTGAATATCACGCCTAAAAGAGTTGATTATCTGATCCAAAGGATGAAAAACCGCTATCAAAAGATCTCTAATGGGGGCTATTAGCCCCCTTATCTATTGACAAAATATTACAGGGGGGGGGTATTATAATTTTAGTTAAGATTTGAAGGGGGAATCATTATGTCTGGGAAGTGTCCTGTGTGCGGTGCACCTATGGAGAATGATGTTTGCGGGTATTGTGGTTATGTAAAAAAAGCAGAATCTGTTGATACAGTAATTAATATAAATAATAATCTAGTTAATGCCGAAGTTAATAATCATACTGTTAGGAGAGCAGTAAGCGATAAAAGCAAGATGGTAGCCTTGCTCCTTTGTGTTTTTCTTGGGGTGCTAGGTATTCATCGTTTTTATGTGGGGAAAATAGGTACTGGCGTATTGTATCTTTTCACAGCAGGTATTTTTGGTTTTGGGTGGATCATCGATATAATCATTATTGTTTTAGGCAATTTTACTGATGATAACAACAATTATCTAAGGTAGTAATTATGAGTTTAATTGATACTGTTAAAGATCAGTTTCTAGATGTCATAGAGTGGGAAGAAACTAACAATAAATTGATAGTTTATAAATATAAGAGAGCAAGTGGTAATAATGAATTAAAACAAAACTCTAAAGTTATCGTAAGGGAAGGACAATATGCTGTCTTTGTGAAAGGTGGAGAAATTGCAGATATTTTACCTCCAGGCACTTATTCTTTAAATACGGATAATATGCCTGTACTATCCAAACTTAAAGCTTTTCCGTATTTATTTGTTTCCCCCGTTATTTCTGATTTATATTTTGTTAATACGAAACTCTTCATTGATAACAAATGGTCAACTAAAAATCCAATATTAAAAAGAGATGATGATTTCAGTATGGTTAGAATAAGATCGTTTGGCAAATATTCATTCAGAATTATAAATGTTGAATCCTTTATGATAGAGATTTTTGGCTCCAGAGGGATAGTTATGACATACGATATAGTGCAATATCTTTCGTCTTTGGTCTTAGAAACATTTGCGACAGTAATTGGCGAAACTAAAATGTCTATTCTTGATCTTGCATCAAAGTATCGTCAATTATCGAATGAAATTCTTGAAAAATTAAATTCTGGATCAGAAAAATTTGGAGTGGAATTTTCCAATATTATTATTGAAAATTTATCATTACCACCTGAAGTTGAAAAATTAATTGATGAGCAATCTGGAATTAGCATGGCAAGCAAAAACATGAACACTTTTGTACAATACCAAACTGCTAGAGCCATGAGAGATGCTTCTAAACAAGAATCAGGATTCGCTGGTTTAGGAGCGGGTGTTGCAATTGGACAATCAATGGCTAATAATATTCAGAATTTCATGCAACCATCAGATGTTAGCAATAACAATAGAGGCAAAGTTGAACAGCTTCGTGATCTAAAGGCATTATTTGACGAAGGAATTCTTACGAAAGAAGAATTTGAAACAGAAAAAAGGAAGATTCTTAATATTTAATGGAGCTAACTATATAAAATTCAAGTACTTTTTGAAATATAAAGACTTGATATATAGAAGCTTATAGATTTGTTCTTTGAAATTGTGAATAGTGGCGGACTGACTTTAATCTAAAAGTAAAGGATCAAATCTTTGATTGGTCTTTAAAAGATGAAAGATGACTCTTAAAAGCTTTCTTACACAATGCCCCTGGGCACAGCGG
>CALVFL010000004.1 GCA_944326825.1 uncultured Erysipelotrichaceae bacterium | reverse complement strand
AGTAAGCGGCCCCATGCCGGCAATGATGACAGTATCGGCATCAGCACTCACTTTATCAAGTCCGTCAGCCAAAACAGTCTTGATCCTATCTTCCAGATGATATCTTTTGATATTCTCTTTGGCTTTGTTAAGCGGGCCGTTCTTATTGTCGCTGGCATAAGCTTTAAGGGCGTACCCGTTTTTTACAAGATAGATCGGCAGCAAAGCGTGATCACAGCCCACATCAAAGACGACAGAGCCTTTAAGCACCATATCAGCGATCGCTTTTAAACGTTTAGAAAGCATCAGTTCTTATCATCCATGAATTCTTTTAAACGTTTAGATTTAGTCGGATTCTTTAGCTTGCGCAAGGCCTTGGCTTCGATCTGACGGATCCTTTCACGGGTAACGTCAAACTCTTTGCCGACTTCCTCTAAAGTTCTCGTCCGTCCGTCTTCAAGACCAAAACGCAAGCGCAAAACTTTCTCTTCTCTTTCCGTCAAAGTCTTAAGCACCAGATCGATCTCATCTCTCAATAATTGATTATTGGCATACTGATCTGGCGACATCGCATCCTTGTCTTCAATGAAATCACCTAAATGCGAATCATCTTCTTCACCGATCGGTGTTTCCAAAGATACCGGATCTAAAGCGATCTTTTGAATCTCTCTTACCTTATCGGCTGTGAGATTGCCCATCTTTTCAGCGATCTCTTCGGCTGAAGGATCTCGGCCTAATTCCTGTACCAGCTGTCTTTGGATCCTTGTCATCTTATTGATGGTTTCGACCATGTGGACTGGAATACGGATAGTTCTGGCCTGATCGGCGATCGCTCTTGTAATGGCCTGACGGATCCACCAGGTAGCATAAGTTGAAAACTTGAAGCCTTTGCGGTAGTCAAATTTATCAACGGCCTTGATAAGTCCCATGTTGCCCTCCTGGATCAGATCGAGAAACAGCATTCCCCGGCCGGTATATTTCTTGGCGATCGATACGACAAGACGCAGATTGGCTGAGATCAGGATCTTTTTAGCTTCTTCGTCACCGGCTTCGATACGCTTGGCGATCTCAACTTCATCTTCCGGTTTTAAAAGTTCTACCCGGCCGATCTCTTTGAGATACATCTTGACCGGATCATTGATCTTGGAAGTAGTCGAGATGACATCCGAGATCGCCGAAAGATCGATATCATGACTTTCATCTTCATCATTCGTGCTTTCTTCTTCACTCAAAAAATCATCAGATGCCAAAGCGAAGTCCTCGATATCGCCGTCTTCACTCATTTCGATCTCTTCTTCAGCCAGCCAGTCATAAAACTCTTCGACATCGTTATCGTTAGTGTCGAATTTATCTAAAGCCTGAATGACATCTTTCTGCTTAAGCTCTTTAGTAGCAGCGTAGACTCTTTTGCATTCTTTCTTGAGATCTTCTATCGAGTTGATATTCTTAATATCTATCTTAACTTCTTTTTTAGCTTTCTCGGCCATCTTTCTTACCTCCTAAACGTTTAGCCAACCGTGAATATTCCTTTAAGAATTCACTGGTCGCTTCAGTATTGATATTTTCATTGCTTATGATCTTGGCAGCGATGGTATCGTAATAATTCTTGTCGGTTTCTAATTTGATCTTATTGATGGCCCCTTTAAAAAGCTCATCACTGTACTTGCCAGGCAAAGAATCATTAAGCATGATATCAAGCAGTCTGCCTTTGATCTTTTCATCATTTGTTTCATCTAGGATCCTTGATGCATCGACATTTCCATGGTGACGATAATCATCTAAGATCAAAAGTGCCAGTCTTTCATCTGTTTCATCGAGCAGATATCCGAGATCATGGCGATATATATCAGCGGCTTTCTTTGAAAGCAAGAGCTGAGAAATAACGATATATTCCGCTCTTTGCAAGCCATTTAATATTTTAACTGATTTTTTGGCACTTGAGTATCTAAAATCATCATTATTTTCACTCACTGTCATTTTTGGAAGACCGGTCGTCTTTTCTAAAAGAGCGTAAAAATTATCACGGTCATACTTGTCTTTAAGTTTGGCGATCATCCCGCTTAAGATGAGATTGTATTTTTTCTTGTTGGTGTAGTTGTTTAAAGGATAGACGTTTTTATAATACTCCAAAGCGAATTCAATGCCGGTCACTTCTTTTGAAGCGAAACTGACAAGATCTTCTTTGGTACCTTTAGAGATGATCTCATCGGGATCAAGCGAAGAATCGTTGACGATGACATAGGGTTCAATTCCTCTTTTTAAACAAAGATCGATAGCTTTGACCGTAGCGCTTTTGCCTGCCTTATCCCCGTCATAACAAAACACGATATGTCTTGATAGACTGGCGATCGTCTGTAACTGTTCTTGGGTGAGGGCCGTACCTAATGTGGCCACGACATTTTCAATGCCGGCTCTTTTAAAAGCGATGACATCCATGACCCCTTCGGTGATGATGATCCTTTTTTCTTTGCGGGCACTCTCTTTAGCCCGATGATAGTTATAAACACAATTACCTTTATGATAGATAAGGGTATTTTGCGTATTAATATATTTAGATGGATTGTCTTTAGCCATGCTGCGGGCACTGAAAGCGATGGGATTGCCGTATATATCATGGATCGGGAAAGTTATCCGCTCATGAAAGACATCATACAAGTCACCATAACTGCTTTCCTTAACGATATCGACATCAAGCATATCTTTGTCAGGATAGTTTTTAGCTTTTAAAAACTTGTATAAGACATTGCCTTTAGGATTATAGCCGATATCAAAATATTTGATGATCTCATCGCTGAGTCCCCTTCTATGCAGATAAGCAAGCGCTTCTTTTCCTGACATCGTGGATAAGACATAATTGGTAAAGGAGATGGTTTCTTTTAAAAGATCATAATACTTCTGATATTTAGAGATGATCTTAGGTTTCTTGTCGATCTCAATATCAAGCGGTTTGCCGATGATCTTGGCTACTTCGCTGACTGCTTCTAAAAAAGAACACTTTTTATAATGCATCACAAAGGTAAAGACATTGCCGCCATCGCCGCACACAAAACATTTATAGATCTTTTTTTCTTCAGAGATAGATAAGGAAGGATCATGATCATCGTGAAAAGGACATACTGCCGTATATCCTCTGCCCTTTTTGATCAAAGGGATGTAGTGGCCGATAACTTCACTTATCGAAGCACTGTTTCTGATGTCGTTGATGATCTCTTCGCTTATTTTCATTAAAAGACCAATTTTTCTTTCAGATAATCTTTTACATCGCTGATCTTGACTCTCGTCTGTTCCATCGTATCACGATCTCGGATGGTGACACAGTTGTCTTCCAAAGAATCAAAATCATAAGTAATACAATACGGCGTACCGATCGCATCATTGCGGCGGTAACGTTTGCCGACTGTACCTGCCTCATCAAATTCACAATGGAAGTCATTGATAAGGTCTTCATATAAGGCTTTGGCTTGCGGCGAAAGCTTTTTGACAAGCGGACAGATGCACGCTTTAACAGGAGCCAGGGCCGGATGAAGGTGCATTACCACTCTTTCTTCACCGTTTTCTAAGACCTCTTTATCATAGGCATCACAAACAGCCATTAAGAATAAACGCTCAACTCCGACCGAAGGTTCAATACAATAAGGTGCGAAGACTTCATTGGTCTGCGGATCACGATAGACTAATTTTTCTCCTGAATACTCCATGTGGCGTTTAAGGTCATAATCAGTCCTGTCGGCAATGCCCCATACTTCACCCCAGTCCGTAAACGGGAAGGCATATTCAATATCGCTGGTCGCCTTTGAATAGAAGGACAATTCTTCTTTGGCGTGCGGTCTTAAACGGATATTTTCTTCTTTGATACCCATCCTTTTAACGAAGTCTAAACACTTTTCGACCCAGTATTCAAACCATCTTTCATCATCGTTTGGATAAGTAAAGAATTCTAATTCCATCTGCTCAAATTCCCTGACTCTAAAGATAAAATTGCCAGGCGTGATCTCGTTGCGGAAAGATTTGCCGATCTGGCCGATCCCAAAAGGCAGTTTCTTGCGGGAAGTACGCAGGACATTATTGAAATTGACGAAAATGCCCTGGCAAGTTTCCGGTCTTAAATAGACCGTCGATTTAGCGTCCTCTAAAGTGCCGATAAAAGTCTTAAACATCAGATTGAAAGGACGGGAATTGGTGAATTCCTGTTTGCCGCACTTAGGACAAGTGATCGCATGATCTTTGATCATCTGATCCATTTCTTCACAGGTCTTGCCCTCAGCACTCAATCCGGTCGCATCTTCGATCAGCTGGTCGGCTCTGAAACGGGATTTGCAGGCCTTGCAGTCAACCATGGCATCACTGAAACCCTTTAAGTGGCCGCTGGCTTCCCAGGTCCTTGGATTCATCAAGATCGCTGAATCGATACCGACATTGTATGGTGATTTTTCAATAAACTCTTTCCACCACAGATCCTTGATATTCTTTTTTAAATATGCTCCCAAGATACCAAAGTCCCACGAATTGGAAAGACCTCCGTAGATCTCTGATCCCTGATAAACATATCCGGTATTTTTTAAATGACTTACAATTTCCTCGAAATTATACTTTTGCATATCTATCTCTCTTTCTAAACACATCAATTATATCATTAAAACATATTTAATAAAGACTTAAAGAAAGGATATGACTTTATTTTAAAATCGGCATGATAGAAAAAGAATTCCGCTTCCAAAATAAAATCATTCTTGTCATAATCATACTCTTTTAAGACCTTCAGATCTTTAAAATCAGCTTTATTGATCAAACGGAAGTTTCTTAGCGACTTGACAGGACTTTTAGGCTTGTTTAAAGCGTGTCTTTCACATAAGAAACCGCCGTCATTATTCGATATGGCTACAACTTTCGGATTTGAGCAGATCACACAGCCGTCAATGATCGGATTAAAACCTAAAAGCTTGCTGACCTTGGCCATATAAAGTGCACAAACCAAAGGCAAAGGATATTCTAAAGCAGCTTCAAAACTTTGTTTCACTTCCTCATAAAGATTATAGTCATCGCCGATCTTTAAAGTTATATCAGCGATGACCTCCAGCCCTGAAAGCTTTAAAAGATCATCTTTGCGATAGTAGTTTTCGATGAGCGAGCCTTTCTGCAAAGAAGCGATCGTTTTATACTCTTTTTTCTCATAGATGAACTCAGCCTTTAAAAAAGGCATCGTGAGTTTATTATTCTTGCCGCTAAGTTTTTTAGCACCCTTTAAAATAAAAGTAAACAGCCCGCTCTCTTTTAAGACCACTTTTAAAAGGGCATCATATTCTTTATAATCATCAACGCTTAAGATGATACCCTCTTCTTTAGTGATCATACTTGTCACCGATAAAATAGCCTAAATCAAATAATTTAGTATTCTTATTCATCCAGTCTTTTTCAACCTTGACAAATAAAGACAGTTCAACTTTTTTATTAAGTTTGGCTTTAAGATCTTTACAGGCCAATGTATTGATCTTTTTCAGCATCGAGCCGCCTTTGCCGATGATGATCGCTTTATGGGAATCTTTATCACAGATGATGCTGGCCTCGATCAAAACTTTATGCTCAGTTTCTTTAAAACTATCGACCTTGCAGGCACAAAGATGCGGGATCTCTTTGTTAAGACAGATCAGAACCTTTTCTCTGATGATCTCGGCGATCTGAAACTCTAAAGAGGTATTGGTAATATAGTCTTTAGGATAATAGATGAGATCATCATCAAGATAATTCAAAGTCGTCTTGACCAGTTCGTTAAGGTTATCTTCATTTAGAGCACTTAAAGGTATAATCTCTTTAAAATCATAATTGCGGTCAGCAAACTCGATCCTTTTGAAAAGTTCTTCTTTAGAGGTGAGATCGATCTTGTTTAAAAGTAAAAAGACTGGTACGCCATATTTAAAAAGATCATTCAAGATCTTATGATCTTCATCATTCATGCCCTTTTTCGCATCGACGATATAATAGATGACATCGACACCATCCGCCTGTTTAAGAGCTTCTTTATTCATGTAGCTGCCTAGAGCCGTCGCTGCTTTATGGATGCCCGGCGTATCGCAAAAGACGATCTGACAATCATTTCTGTTCAAAACACCGATGATGGCATTGCGGGTGGTCTGAGCTTTATAAGATGTGATGGCGATCTTTTCTTTGATCAGAGCATTGATAAGAGTTGATTTGCCGGCATTGGGTTTGCCGATTATCGCTACAAAACCGCTTTTCACTTCAGATCTTCTTCTCCAAAATCATAAGGCAAGAGTTCAGCGATATTTGTGATCATTTCATCTTTGCTGTTTGATAAGATGATCGGAGCATCCTTAGGCATCAGCTCGGATAAGACCTGACGGCAGATACCGCAAGGGGTACCGATCCTTTTGCCGTTTGATACGATGGCGATCGCTTTGATGTCATCTTTGCGGTAACCGTTGGCATAAGCGGTAAAGATAGCCGTTCTCTCCCCGCAGTTAGTAGCCCCATAAGAAGCATTTTCGATATTGACACCTTTAAAGGTCTTGCCATCTTTGCAAAGCACACAGGCTCCCACTTTATAGTGCGAGTAAGGCACATAAGCGTTTTCCATGGCTTCAAAAGCCAGTTTCAATAATTCATCTTTATATTCCATTAAATAAACCTCCTAATTTATTGACAGTAACGAGTACACAGATCACTAAAGCCATCAAAGCTTCGATCAAAACGAAAGAACTAGCCATATCCTTGATCCTTTTGACCCTTTCATCATATTCATTTATGACAAGATCGCAAAGACTTTCAATACAGGTATTGATGACTTCTGAAGCGATGACCGAAAAGATGCAGATAATAAAGATCAGCCATTCAAGATAGTTTAAGCGGATGATGATCCCGCCGATAATAGCCAATACTCCCAAGACGACCTGGATCTTGACCGAGCGGTGACGATAAGCGCTTGCCAGGCCCTTAAAAGCTACTTTAAACTTATTCATTTCAGATCTCCGACGATCAGTTTTTGAGCTTCGATCATCTTCACCTCATCGTCCTTCTCAATATGATCATAGCCAAGACAATGCAAAACGCCGTGAATAAAAAGAAAGACGAACTCTCTTTTAGGAGAGTGGCCGTAATCTTTCGCTTGTGAATAGACTCTTTTCACATTGATAAAAATATCACCCAGATAGATATCCTCATCCTCTAAACAGTCAAAACTGTTTTCATCATCGATCTCGGCAAAAGAGATGACATCAGTGACTTTATCGATCTTGCGGTATTCACGGTTGATCCTTTGGATCTCTTTTTCATCGACTAAGATCAAAGATATTTCATAATTTCCGGCGATCTTTAACTTTTTAAAAGTCTTATTGAAATAATAGCGGATCGCTGGATAATAGATGCTTAGATCTTTAGTATCAGTCTTATTGATGATATGACATTTCATGTCTTAATTATACAACATTCACTTTAACTAAGATATAAAAACCAGACAATGTCTGGTTTTAAGAGCTGGTATTTTAATAATTTTCTTTAAGAAGTTCGAAATAAGCACGGGCATGATTGCATACCGGACAAACCTCTGGAGCGCTCTTGCCGACATGGACATGACCGCAATTGCGGCAGACCCAGGTAACTTCTTCTTCTTTGTCAAAGACGGTGTTGTTTTCAACACTGGCCAATAATTTCAAATAGCGTTCTTCGTGATGTTTTTCAATAGCACCAACACCTTCCATCTGTTTGGCGATCTCATCAAAGCCTTCTTCGTAAGCTTCTTTAGCCATGCGTTTATACATATCGGTCCACTCAAAGTTTTCACCGTTAGCGGCATCCTTCAAGTTTTCTTTAGTTGTCGGTACTTTGCCGTCATGCAAAGCTTTAAACCAGAGTTCAGCATGTTCTTTTTCATTGGCGGCCGTATCGGTAAAGATCTGGGCAATCTGCTCATAACCTTCCTTTTTAGCCTTAGAAGCATAGAAAGTATATTTATTTCTGGCTTGTGATTCACCAGCAAATGCTTCCATCAAGTTTTTTTCTGTTTTAGTTCCCTTTAAATCTTTCATTTTTATTCCTCCATTTTTAAGAAACCGGTCATATTCAGTATATAAACTAATATGACAACACTTATCACTAACCCTATTCTAACATCTCGCCTGAATAAGTTAAATAGCATTTTAAGAATTATCGCTGTCTTGACTTTGATCGATGAGCCGCTTATAACCTTGTATATCTCAATCTTCAATATCACTCTTACCGATCTTAAGGATTATGACATCTACTATATCGATCTTGCCGGCTTATTTATCAGTTTAAACTATCGCTATGACTTAAAGTTTGAACTCAGCTTTTTGCTAGTGATCCTTTTACTTTTTTATTTTGCCTACAAAGGTTTCATGGGTTATGGCGATCTTTATCTTTTAGGCTCTCTTAAAGCTTATTTTGATCTTTATGCCTTTATCGACATCATCTTTATCGCATCACTTAGCGCTTTGATAGCGGCGCTGCTTTTAAAAAAGAAGATCCTTCCCTTTGGCCCTTTTATCCTTTGGGGTTTTCTTTTAAAAGCGGGGCTTTAAAATAGAAATAAGAATATTCCTGATACTTTGATCTTACGCCGTATTCAAAGTTATGTTCGATCAGAATAGCTCTTGACAAAGAAAGACCGATACCGCTGCCGACGACTTTGCGCTTGTGTTCCTTATCGACTTTGTAATAGCGATCCCAGATCTTGTCAAGATCGCTTTCTTTGATGCCTTTGCCGTTATCAAGCACGCCGATCTCAACCTTTTCAGCGTCCAAAGAAGCTTTTAGCGTTATTGTCGGAGCTTTTTTATCGTTATAGTTGATGGCGTTATTGATGAAGTTGTAAAGGACTTGTTTGAGTCTTTTGTCATCACCGATGATATATTTATCTTTTGCTTCATTGATCAGTTCAAATTTGATATTCTTGGTTTCAAGAAAGTGAGAATACTGGTTATAGACGCTGCTTAAAAGCTCATTTACTGCCAGTTTTTCCTTTTTTAATTCTAAGCGGCCCAATTCCCCTTTAGAAAGGTCTAAAAGATCATTCACAAGCAAAGACAGACGTTTAGCTTCATCAACGATGACATCGATGTTTTCATTCTTCTTTTCTTCATCAAAATCTTTCATCATCTCACCATAGCCGACGATCATCGTCAAAGGTGTCCTTAAGTCATGCGAAACATTAGACAACAGCTCTTTTCTTAAGACATCGGCTTCGTTGATGCGGTTGCGGGAATCGATCAGGGTCTGATTGAGTTCATCGTATTCTTTGATGCCCAGTTTTAATTTCTCGCCATCATATTTGCCATGCGAGAGATTTTTAGCTTCACTTGTCATGAGATTAAACGGTTTGACGATGACTTTGGATAAAGCCACACCTAAGATCAAGACAGCGATCACTAAAATGACAGCCACGATCAAAAGCTGGCTTCTCAGCGTCGAGATAGTGGCATTGATCGGAGCAATGATCGAAGATACCATCACCAAAACATTATTGCCGCCAGCATCTTTTACGATCGAAGATAAAAGATAAAGATCTTCTATCGCCACATCATCCTGCCTCAATTGGAAATTTTTGAATAAACGCTCGTCGTTGTGCTGAGCCGTATCGATATAGATATTCTGAATCTGATCATTGCTTAGATAGCGCAAAGGACACATACCCTGAAAACCGGTGATTGAGGTCCGCCGGCTGTAGATGACCCTGACACAGACATCATTACTCATACCCATATTTTCGATCACATCGTCTAAAGCGTTGTTTTCAATGCCGTCAGTAAGCCGATCATTGACCGAATACATGTTTTTAAGCATGTCGGAACGATAAAAATCATCTAAAAAGAAGTATTGGAAAATAAAGATGATCGTTAAAACGATGATCAAAAAGATCATCATAAAAGAGATGATCAGAAATTTGATATTAAAGGTCTTTTTCAAAGCGGTATCCCACCCCTCTGATCGTGGTGATGTATTTAGCGTAATCGCCTAAAGATCTTCTTAATAATTTGATATGAGTATCTAAAGTCCTGTCATCCTTAAAATAATCATAACCCCAGACTTTCTCTAAGATGCTTTCTCTATTTAAAGCTATGCCTCTATTTTCCACAAGATAGAGCAGCAAATCATACTCTTTAAGGGAAAGCTGTACTTCCTTATCGTCAATAAAGACTCTATGAGCTGTTTTATCGATCTTTAAAGTATCGATCACGATCTGATCTTCAATATTGGACTTGCTTCTTTTAAGGACAGCTTTGACTCTTTTCATCAACTCATTAGTTGAAAAAGGCTTGGCCACATAATCATCAGCACCGATGTCAAAACCATACAAACGATTATATTCTTCATTTAAAGCTGTCAAAAAGATGACTGGTATATCTTTTACTTCAGCGATCTTTTCATAAGCTTTAAACCCGTCCAAGACCGGCATCATCACATCCATGATGATGATGTCAACAGGATTGTTTAAAGCGACATCGACAGCCTCTTTACCATTAGTAGCTTCATAAACTTCATACCCTTCATGCAAGGCATATTTCTTGACGAGATTTCTAATCATCTCTTCATCATCAACGATCAATACACTATTCATACTATAATATTAACCTATTTAGGTGAATTGTGAGTGAAGAATAATGTTTTATCTGCAATTATATAAAAGGCTCTTTTGTGAGAGCCCTTTAACTGAATTAGATGTATGAAATGATAATTGTTTAATTATTCAGGTATTTTTATATCTTTAAAAGTATCTACATCGCATTGACCATACTCATTATCGCCGACAGCAACAACGGTACCATCGGATTTTAAGCCAACAGTATGTGAACCACTAGTAGAAACAGAGATAATATCAGTCCAGTCATCTACATCGCATTGACCATACTCATTATCGCCAGTAGTAACAACAGTGCCATCGGATTTTAGACCAATGGTAGTATTTCCGCCTGCAGATATAGCAACAATATCAGTCCAGCCATCTACATCACATTGACCGTCGTCATTATTACCAACCGCCACAACAGTTCCATCGGATTTCAAACCAACAGTATGATCTACTCCGGCTGACACAGTGATGATGTCAGTCCAATCATCTACATCACATTTATCGAACGTATTAGATCCAGTAGCGACAACTGTTCCATCAGATTTTAGACCGACGGTATGATAAGTGTTTGTAGATACGGCAACAATATCAGCCCAGTCATTTACATCACATTGGCCATACTTATTATGACCAGCAGAAACTACAGTTCCATCGGATTTCAAACCAACAGTATGATATACTCCGGCTGACACGGCAATTATATCGGTCCAATCATATACGTTGCATCTACCATAGCTTTTGGATCCAGTTGCCACAACGGTACCATCGGATTTTAAGCCAATGGTATGATCATCACTTGCAGATATGGCAATAATATTAGACCAGTCATCCACATCGCATTTTCCATACTCGTTGTGGCCAACAGCTACAACAGTACCATCAGATTTTAAACCAATAGTACAAGAATACCCCGCAAAAAGAGATTCTTTTTTTCCGTATAGTTCTAATTTTAAATCATATAAAATATCGGCTGAGTCCTTATAATTTCCCAGTTCATCAAACACTTTTATAGCTTGTTCATACTTATTGTCATTAAGCAATGATAAACCTTCATTATAAAAAGAATCTATAGCCTCTTCTTTCTTGCTAACAGAATCTTTATAATCACCTAATTCTTCAAATAGTTCGATAGCTTCGGTATAATTCCCTGAATTTGTTAGATTTGTAGCTTCACTATATTTCATATAAGGAATAACCAAATTCGAAATTACGAGATACGCAATAATTACGATAATTATGACGGGGGTTGCAACCATAACAAATTTCTTTATCTTCTTATTGCGTTTAGCTATTAAAAGTCTTCTTTCCTCGGCTCTTTGCTTACGAAGTATTTCGAGTTCTTCTGCTTTTATCTGCAGGTCTTTGATTTTATTTTGGCAGTCTATAATTCGTTCCCTAGAATTATTATAATCACCAAGTAATTCATAATATTTTATAGCTTGTTCTACTGATTCGATTTTATCTTGATTAAACAGATCTTCAGCCATAGAATATTTGACCTCATTTATCTTCTCTAAACATTCTTTGGCACGCTGTTCCGGATCACCTTCTTCTTTAAAATCCTTAATAGAAATAAACTCATTATAAGCTTCTTCATATTTTTTGATTGCTTCTTCGCCTTTTTCTTTTGCTGCACAATCTGCCAACCAGTCAGCGTTATACCATGTTTTCTCGCAACGAATATAATGTATATAACCGTTTACTTCATCTATCAGTTCTTGGTTGCCGAATCTGATTATTTTTTTATAATTCTCAGATTCATCAAAAGGTTCATCGCAAAGACATAATTTTTCTCTTTTACGAACCTCTAATTCAACCATCAATTTATATAAATAAGCTTCGCCGTTTTCTGGATCAATATCTAATACTCTTTCACAATACTCATCGGCATTTTTCCATTCTCCATCTTCCAAAAAAAGGCTAATGCGTTTAAGAAGCGGTGCTACTTGGCTGTTATCAGAACTGTGTGATGAAGCATTATTTTGAACCTGCGGTTCTTCTTCTACTATCTTTTTAATGCCTCTGATCAAATCCTGCATAAAACCGATCTTAGACATATCCTGAGCTTGCAGATGCGAAAACTCGTCAGGCAGATCGTAAGGGTCCATGTCACGATATGCCGGGATCAGTATTTTCTTGCCGTTACTCTTTTGTACTAGCTTTAAATAACGGCTCCATTCATTTTTTACCCATACCGCATTAAAATATTCTGGTTTCGTACCAAGAACGATCATCACTTTAGCAGAATTTAAAGCAGCAAAGATATACGGTTCATAAGCAGTACCCAATTTATCTTCCAAAGTAATTCTCGAAAAGAAAACCTTAAAACCTTCTTGCGTCAACTGATGATATATATCGTTAGCTAATACTGAATCCGGTGTTCTTGTGCCGTTATTATCCGTTTCTTTATAACAGATAAACACATCGAAAGGTTCTTCGTTTTTAGAAATAGCTAAGATATTCTTTTGAATATCATTGATCATTTTAGCTTCTTGTTCATACAAAGTCCTTTGGTTTGAATCGGCATATTTGATAGCTGATTTATAATCCTCATCATCAAATATAGAAGTAAACTGTGTTCTGTTTACCGTTGGGATCCTTTTGTGAGTTTGCGGATCTTCAACATACTCTACACCATATCTGCACAAAACTAAAGACCAATACACTTCGGCATCAGTATTGTCCTTTTCTAGTATTTGTTCATAAATGCTTTCAGCTTTATCAAAATCGTTGTTTCTGCGAAAATGATTGGCCCGATCATACATTTGAGCTTTCAGATCATCGTTCAGTTTTGGAAGTGTCTGTTTTGTTCCGCAATAGTCGCAGGTCGCTATGGTCTGGTTTTCACTGACTTCTAAACTAGCTCCACACATTTTACACTTGAATACCGGCATAATAATTATTCCCCCTTCTGACCATTCAAATATGTTATATATTTTTCAAAGATTTCAATCGAATCGTTGCTTGTGATATATACTTCTAATATCTTTTTATCTTTATGTTTTGAAAAATCGATTTTATCAGGTTCTTTGATCGTCATTATCTGATCCTTGAATTCATCGCACCAGCTTAATTGATCAAAATAATTAAACTCTTTTTCAGTTTCCTGCTTAGAATCCTTTGTATCTTCCACATCTAAAATAAAGTTAAAATAGATCAATCTTTTATTATCTTTTCTTAGCCAGTCAGCTATTATTGAATTAACATGATTATCTTCACTGTTGAAAGCATATCCGATTACACATAATTCCTCGCTGTTATCCAGCTTATCAATAAACGAATAAAACTGTTCGATCTGTTTTTTACAGATAAGCGGTTTTACTCCGCTGGGAATAAGAATGTAAGGTATCAGATATTGTTTATGTTTTAAAGCTAACATTCTTTCTTTTTCATTTGTGCAATCATAGATAGTTAAGTTCTTTAAATCTTCAAACCATGTCATTTTGCCATGAAGATAAGTAACTTCTTTTTTAGTAACATTTTCGATAATATCGGTATAATTAGTCGTGACTATACTATGGTCTTTAGTTAAATTTTTTAATTGTTCATAATAGTTATCCTGGTTTCCTGGTGCTGTTTTTGCTTGCAATAAATCAAAGAGTTCCTCAAAAGTATAATGATTTTTAAGTTCTTTGCCGCTATCTTCATATAGTTTATAGAACATTAAGAAAAATATAGTCGTATAAGCACCGACTACTCTTTTACCATTGCTGTCAAGAGGCAATTCTCTTAAAGAATTAAACTTTTCGTCTAAAGTATCATAGAAAACAGCATTCTCTAAAAAGAATTCTCTGATTTTATCTTTGCTGACATCGTTGTTATCTGGTTCTGTTAATATTTTATACCATTTCTTACATTTGCCAGTGATGTAACTCTTGTCTTTTTTATCATCATCGCTGGTTCTATTTTGATATTCCTTGCATTTTTCAATTATTTCATCCGTTTCGTTATCAAATATATCTTTATCTTTGACATATTTTTCATGTTTCACAATAGTCTGAATATAAACTTTCTTGCTTGTGGGATAGATCAATTTATAGTTTTTAAGGCCACCTTCAGCAAGCAAACCGCTGTCTTTATATAAACTGTTGCATTGTTCGCTGTATTTAGAGTCCAACAAAGCTTCAGAAAACTTAGCACCTGAGGGTAAGGTACTTTTATAACATGTATCTGCTCCCGAACCGAATAAAAAAGTCACTGTCATAACGTTGCCTCTTATTATTTCTTAGACATCTTGCATTTAAGATTTCTCTCTTCAATCAAAGAAAGCAGCGTTTTAGATGCTGATATAATATCTTCATCATCGTTAGAGATACTGTTTTTTAGTTGATTGAAAGACATTTCTATCTCGTGCTCAATGGAAGACAGTTGTTCATTTGAAACAGGATCAGAGTATCTTAATGCTTCATATACTTTTTTAAGTTCTGATTTATATGTATCATTCTGAGTGGTGTTCCAAAGGAGTTCTGCTTCGTTTGTCATATTTCTGATAAATGATGTATTTGATTCTTTTTCATCAATATCTTCGATGATGTCGATCGCCATTTTAGCCTTGATGATTGATATAACACTAAAGGCTAGTATCAAAAGACAAATGATCGATCCGATCCAAAAAGGTATGATCGGAACTGTTATGCATATTAAAGAAACTACTATGGAAACAATAGTAGAAATATAGCTTATACTGATCAAAGAGATATTATAAAAGAATTTCTGCAAATTATCTTTGCTGAAAGCTGTATAAGCGCATACCAGCTGACCGATAAATGATAAGACCATTAAAATATATCCGATCCAGAAAGTACCGTTTTCTTTACTGACATCTACTATTTCATTAGGCAAAACAAAAATCAGTACATTAAAAGTGATGAATATAACTAACCAGCCTGCTGCATATAATTTAAAACTCTTTTTCATTGACTATACCTCTCTTTTAGTTCCGCACTTCGGACAAAATTTGCCTGGTCTTTCAAATTTATATCCGCATTTCTTACAAACATCATTAGTTTTGATAGGTGCTCCGCATTCATCACAAAATAAAGAATCAGGGTTCAGTTTTGCACCGCAGTTTTCACAATAGACAATATTATTAGATGGGGCTGATCTTTGAGGATCTGATGTATTGGCGATGGTATCATTCATCAAACCGCCAACCATTCCTCCTACAGCTCCTCCTACACCTGCCATCGTACCTAATCCGACACCCATGTTGGTAAACTCGCCGACCGCTTCGTTTTGAGCTACTTTTTCTGCTACATCGTAACTTCTTTCTTCCTGATAAGTATAGCCTTCCTGAGCCCGTTTAGTCGCTTGGGCCTTTGAAGCTATGACTGTCTTTTCAGCTTCTGTCTGAGCGTGGATTATATCAGTCTGCTGACGAAGTTTGGCTTCAGCTATATCGGAATACTGTCTAAAGAATAATTCCTTGAATTTTTCATAATAGCTTTCACCGTCCGGTTTTAAAATATTAGTTACCAAAAACTGTTCTATACTTAAACCATAGTTATCAAAATCAGGAATCAGCAGTTTCTTTATTGAATCAGAAAATAAAACCAGATTCTCATCTATTTCAAAAATAGATATTGAATTATTCTTCATTACCTGAGCTATATATGTCTTTACTTTGGTTATAATAAATGACTTTAAATATGATAAAAGCTTCTGCTGACCAAGCAGAGCTTCTGTACCGACAAGTTTTATCAATAGTTTTCTGCTGTCTTCTACTTTTAAAGACAGTTCGCCGCTGGCACCGATGGAAACCGGAAAACCGTATGTAGGTTCTACATATTGCACCTTACTGTCAGTTCCCCACTTTATCGACATCTGTTCTGTCTTGTTTATAAAATAAACTTCACAATGGAAAGGTGATTCATCGCCGACTAATCTGTTTATGAATTTGCTTAATTTAGGTACATTCTGTGTTTCAAGCGTATATCTGCCCGGACCAAAAAGATCCAAAGCTTGCCCATTCATAAAAAAGATCGCTTCTTGAGATTCATGTACGATCAATTGTGTAGTGCTGTTAAAATCTTCGCAAGGATGTTTCCAAACAAAGGTAGTATTATCTCCTTCATATTTTATCACATCTGAAATTTTAGCCATATTAACCCCCTTGTTTCCACCATTTATGTTCAAGACTTTTTGATATAGTTAAAATCCTTTAAGCAAAACAAAAACTTTATATATTATTTGTTTAATTGTTGAGCTAAAGCATTGATTTCTTCTAATGTCATTTCTTTTTCTTTATATTCTTGATTTGATTGTGCATTACCTACATTTTCAATAGCCACATAAATTGACTTAGTTTCTTTTCCATGTACCTTCTTTGCAAGTCCTTGCCACGAAAGTACAGAACGACCTGTGCCCATAACATCAGTAACAGGAACACGCAAAATACAACCACACTGCTCGCACTTGAACAGATACTTGTGCGCATTGTCTTCAGGATTAAGCGTGAACATTTTTCCCATTCGTTCATCAATAGACCAATGCGGATTATCAGTGCCGCACATTGGACATTTTGGAATTCTATTGTCAGCAAATTTTTGAGGTATGCTGCCTACAAAGCCTTCCATTCTCTTAAAAGCCATTTTTTTACCTCCGGATAAATGTAAATAACAGCTCAAACAGAAAAGAATACCATTATGATAACCAAGGAGCATAATATCTGCTTTGTGGATATGACGCGCGATTTGTGCCACCCACGTCGCTCTCAGAGTGCCACTAAAGTCGGAATGCCAGTGCCACCAAAGTCTTTTTTTGAGTGCCACCATCAGATTGAAAAACCGTCACGATTTATGTTCTTCGTGACGGTCATTTTTATTTTCTTAATGAATCCCCATTCAAGACTATTTTGTATGCTTTCGGAAGTATTCTATCTA
>CALVFL010000003.1 GCA_944326825.1 uncultured Erysipelotrichaceae bacterium | reverse complement strand
TTGCCTAAAAAGACTTACTTCACTGACCTTGACCAGGATAAGTGTGATCTTATCGCAAGTCACATCAATTCTTACTATCGCAAGAGTATCGATAATACACCGATCGATCTCGTCATGGCCATCTTCTCTAAAGAAATGACCGATAAGCTCAATATCAAAAAGATCGATCCTAAAGATGTCGACTTAACACCAAGTCTCATCAAATAAAAAACAGATCTATCACCACAAAGATCTGTTTCTCAAAGGTGTGTACAGACACTGACTCAATCCACATATCAGTTTAAAAAACGGAATTTAAACCTGAGTTTTATTCTGCTTTCAAAACGATCTGTACACTATGATAATATCATACCTATCCTTCCCTATAAACCACTAAAATGTATTTTCTCATTTCAAATATGCATTTTAATTCAAGAAATTACTTTCGTGGATCATAAACGGAATTTAGTTTAGGAATTAACGAAAATAGGTTAAATATCTTTATCGTTCGTTAAGAGTCTTGATTCTGAAAACAAAATAATATATATGAAATAACCAGACAAAAAATAAGATAAGCTGACCGATCCAGATCCTATGCATCATGATAAAACCGATCGACATCAGGATCGTGATCATGACCATGATCTTGATCTTGGTTTTCTTGGACATTCCTTTTTTCTTAACATAAGATTCTAAGTTATTCTTATAAAGCTTAGTATTGATAAACCAGTTATGCAATCTTTCTGAACTCTTGGCAAAACAAAACGCTGCCAAAAGCAAGAAAGGAAAAGCCGGAAGCAAAGGCACAAGCGCTCCGATGAATCCCAAAACTAAGCCGATAAAACCTAATATTAAATAAAGCACTTTTTTAATTCCCATTTCTTTTCTCCTTTTTTGATTCGATCAAATGCCTGATGGCTAAAAGCGGATGATGCAAAAGCATCCTTGGTCCGCTATATCGCATTACTTCTTTTATCATAATGCGCTTGTCTTTTTCATAACAGTGTACCTTACAATTAGAACAGAAAGTTTTGGTTTCCATAAACGGACAAAGATCAACTCTCTTAAAGGCATATTCTTTTAATTCTCTGCATTCTTCTTTTAGACCTTTATGCCCTTTGGCATAGATGTCGATCATTAGACCGACTACTTCTTTTTCTTTTTTTCTTTTATAAAAATTATCTTTCATCAGCTTACCCTGCCTTCGTCCATTTTGAAGGTCTTGCTTGCGATATTAATACTGGAAGGACGGTGTGATACCAAGACAAAAGTCTTATCCTTGGCAGCGTCTTTGATCGATCTTAAAATGATCGCTTCATTTAAGGCATCAAGATTGCTGGTAGGCTCATCAAGCAAAATAAGAGCAGCATCATGCAAGAAAGCTCTTGCGAGACCGATCCTTTGTCTTTCGCCGCCTGACAAGCTGCTGCCCAGTTCTTTGATCATCGTATTATAGCCTTCAGGCAGGTTTTCTATAAATTCATGAATATTAGCTTTCTTACATGCTTCTATCACTTCATCTAAAGTGGCATCAAGCTTAGCGATCTTAATATTATTTAAGATCGTATCGTGAAACAGGATCGTATCCTGAGTCAGATAACTTTCGTTTTCTCTAAGTGATCTCGTATTGATGTCTTTTATATCGTGATCATTTAAAGACAACTGGCCCTCATCTCTATCATAAAAACGCATGAGGAGTTTTAAAAGTGTTGACTTGCCGCTGCCGCTTTTACCAACGATTCCCAAGATCTCATTATCTTTCAGCTCTAAAGACACATCTTTTAAGATTGCTTCATCATCATAGGCAAAGGAAACATCTTTTAATGCTGCTTTTTCATATACGATATCTGTTTTATCTTTTACTTCTTTGATCAATGGATCTTCATCAAGAATATCTAAAACACGATTGCCGGCCGCCATGGTGTTTTCCAGACCGCTGCCTAGATTAGCCAAGGCTACCACCGGACCAAATGATGACATCATGATCGCCAAAGACAAGATCATTCCCCCGAAAGTGATCGTATTATTTTGATATAACATGATCCCCGCCGCAAGCATCAATATATCAAAGCTCATAATAAGCATATTGGTCATAGCGATATTTCTAGCTGATACTTCTTTGGCCTTCTTTTCTAGACTTGATAACTCTTCGCTTTTATCTTTTAATAGGTTCAGACGTTTTTGACCATAGTTAAAAGACATGATCTCTTTAAGACCTCTTAGTGAATCTAG
Source organism: uncultured Erysipelotrichaceae bacterium (assembly GCA_944326825.1). GTDB lineage: Bacteria > Bacillota_I > Bacilli_A > Erysipelotrichales > Erysipelotrichaceae > JAHHTG01. The sequence continues at coordinate 3,131 of CALVFL010000003.1, read as the reverse complement.
GACATAGGCGCTAAAAGCACCTGTTTTCATTCTTAAACGATAAGAATTATCCTGATTGCGTTTAGAAATATAAGAAGGAAGCCACAAGCCGATCACAAGATAGGCAAATAGAGCTATCAGAGCTAGCTTTAGATCGATCGTCGCCAAAAAGATGGTCATGATCAAAGAATAGATGATGGCGATCATGATCGGTGAAATGGTATGGGCATAAAACACTTCTAAGAGTTCGATATCAGAAGTTATGACATTGATAAGATCGCCTTTGTCTTTACCATCTAATTTTCCAGGAGCAAGTACTCTAAGTTTTCTAAAAACTTTATCCCTGATTAAAGCCAGGATCTTAAAAGCAATATAATGATTGGAAGCTTGTTCTAAATAACGGAGAGCTCCCCTTAAAAGAGCAAAAACGACCATTAAGATAATCAGCACTTTAAAAGGATAGGTAAAATAAGAAAGTTCGCTTCCGATCGCCAATACTCCCAAGATCGTGATAAAAGAAGCAAACAGATTGCCTAAGACCCCCATGATGATCGCTACGATCATAAAACCTAACAAAGGTTTGACCATTACGATAAGTTTTCTCATAACTGTGATGTTTGATCTTTTCATACTATTGAACCCTCTAATTCTTTTTGTGTTTCATACATCTTGTAAAAATTACCTTTTAAAGTCATTAATTCATCAAAGCTGCCGCTTTCGCATATCCTGCCGTTATCCATTACGTATATATCTGAAGCATCAATGACGCTCGCTAAACGATGGGCGATCAAAAGTACTCCTGCTTCATCTTTGAGTTTCTTTATTTGCTCCATGATGATCGCTTCGCTTTCCACGTCGATATTGGATGTAGCTTCGTCAAAGATATAAAGATCACTCTTTTTTAGCAGCATTCTCGCTAAAGCCAATCTTTGTCTTTGCCCGCCGGAAAGATTAGATCCCCCCTCCTCAACAAGAGTATCTAAGCCGTTCATGGTCTTTAAAAAATCACCTAGTTTTACTTTATTTAAAACTTCCCACATCTTTTCATCATCAACATCTTTACAAGCCATTAAAAGATTATCTCTGATACTCCCCTTAAAGATATAACTGTTATGATTCAAAACAGCGATATGCTTCATTGCTTCATTAAAATCAATATCTTTTAATTCAATGCCGCCGATCCTTATCGAACCTTCTTCATAGACATTAAATAATGACAATAAAGAAGCGATGGTCGATTTACCGCTGCCGCTTTCACCTACTAAAGCTGTTATCGCTTTGTTTTTGATCACTAGATCGATATCTGTCAAAACTTTCTTATCTTCGTAGGCAAAGGATAGATCTTTAATGATGACATCATTATCAAAGGCTACATCTTTTAAACCTTCATTATCTTCGATTTCCAGATCTAACAATTTAAAGATCTTCTCGCTTGCTGCCATACCATTAGTAGCCACATGAAAGAAACTGCCAAGCTGCCGCATAGGAATGAAATAATCAGCCCCCAAAAAGATGATCAATAAAATGCCGAAAAGATCGATACTGCCGTTAATAAAACCATTTAAACCTATAATTATTCCCAAAGCCGCTCCGCCATAAGCCACAATGTCCATGATCGTTATGGAATTAAGCTGCATGATCAAAACTTTCATCGTCACTCTGCGGAATTCTTCGGCTTCTTCATTCATGAGCTTCTGACGATATTCATCAGCGTTATAGATCTTTAGCGTTACCAGTCCTTCCAAATTCTCTAAAAAACTATCACCTAAACTGCTATATCTTTGCCAGTATTTGCCAAGCAATCTCTTAGCCCAGGTCTGAACCAAAGCTATCGATATCGGAATCAATGGAATACATGCAAAAAGCACTAAAGCTACAGGCAAACTAATAAAACTCAATACAAGCGAGAGGATGATCGGTGCTAAAAGTGCATAAAAAAGCTGGGGGACATAAGAAGCAAAATAGACCTCTAACTGATCCACGCCTTCACTTGCCAGCTGTACGATCTCTGATGTCATGATCTTCTCGTTATATGAAGGACCGATCTTTAAAAGTTTTTTAAAGATAAGTTCTCTTAAAGTCATCTTCACTTCTCTTGAAGATAAATAAGACATCTTAGATGAAATGACATTAAATAAATACTTTAAAGCTATAAAAGCGACAAGAGCGATCCATAAATAAAAACTGATACCGTTATTATTGAAGACTTCACTTATGATATAAGCCAATATCACCATGATGGCAATATTAGATATAAGAGCCATAAAATTAAATAAAACGTTTAATCCAATATATTTTTTAGAATCGCTTATTAGACCTAGTAATCTTTTATTTATCATGAAACCTCCCGCAATTTTGACTAATGTCTTATATATTAGTCTTTACTAACAATGATAACATACTATATTAGTTTTGACTAACATTTTAATAGATCAGTTCTCATGAATATGCAATGTTAAAACCCTTTGACAAAGTTCCTAAGGTCTTTGGTAGAATAACAAAGTATTTTTGTTTATAAATAGAAACGAAAGGAGATGACTATGTTAGGAGAAAAAATATTAGCGCTAAGAAAAAAGCAGGGTCTTAGCCAGGAAAAACTTGGTGAGCAGATAGGTGTTACAAGACAGACGATCTCAAATTGGGAACTGAATGAAACATCGCCGAATCCCGAACAGTTAAAGCTGCTGTCCAGGTCATTAAATATAAGTATCGATGAGTTGTTGGACAGTGATGTCAAAGATGTCATCATCAACAAAGTAAGCAACACGGAAAAATTGGCCGGCATCATCATCAAGATATTGAAAGTAATAGGTATCATGCTTATTGCTTACATCGTTCTGATGGCTTTGGCTGTTATAATTTTTACCGTATCAAGAGTTTAATGGTAAAAAACATCCTGCCGAAAATATGACGCTGAGCTTTGCTGTCAATCGAGAAGTTCATCTGATATTCACACATCTCAGATTCATCAGGCAAAAAGCAGCATATCTATCGATCAAGGCAAAAGAAAGATCCGGCTTTTAAGGGTCATTTAAACTATTGTGGATTTATGGTATCCCTTTAAATTATCATGTGGGTATCTTGAGGTACACCTTTAAACTATCGTATGGGTGTACCTTTTTGTATATAAAAAGACCTTTCTTTTATTATTT
>CALVFL010000002.1 GCA_944326825.1 uncultured Erysipelotrichaceae bacterium | reverse complement strand
TCTATTCCAAAATTTTGTATGCAATATGAATTTACTATTATATAGAATACTATTAACAATATACAAAATAATGTTTCGTGCTTTTCAAATATTTTTTTCATAACTATCTCACTTTCAAATTACTATTTAGCAATTACTTATTTCTGTTTTGTTCATAAAATTTCCCAAAAGATTCATTAACTTCTTTTGGATCACGAATATTATAACTATTGCCAAATTCATCACAACTAAATATATTTTTAAAAACATCTGGCATCTCATTATACTGCTTTTCTAATTGTTTATTAAATTTTATAAAACATTGATAATTATATTTTTCTATTAATTCATTTCATTTAATACCGAATTCACTAAACGGATAAAAGATAAAGATCCCTTTAGAGATGATCTCGCTTCTTTTAAAGGCCGGATCGCTGTAAGCTCTCGAATCCTTAGATACATTGCGATTATCACCCAAAACAAAGTATTCGTCATCACCAAGTGTTACCGTCACGCCATCCATGCCCAGATCTTCATAATCGGCATAGTAAGCATAAGGATCAGCAAGCAGTTCGCCGTTGACATAAATCTCATCTTTATCAAAAGTAAGAGTTTCGTTTGGCAGACCGATCACCCTTTTTACAATCTTATCGCCGGTCTTGTCAGAATCGATGACAACGATGTCATAACGGTCGATGCCAAACAATAAGGTAAACTTGCCGCTGAAACCAAAATCGCCGTTTTTCAGATCGGGATACATGGAATTGCCGTTGACAGTGACAGGTATCGCTATAAAAAAGTAGATTATCAAAACGATGATGATGCTGGAAATAAACGTTTTAAGCATATCGATCAAAAAACTGTCTTTTTTCATATTGTCACCTATTATAAAAAAACCACTTGCGTGGTTTTTATTAGCGGATCTCCTTGATACGAGCTGATTTGCCTGAACGTCCTCTTAAGTAATATAGACGAGCACGTCTGACTTTACCTTTTCTCAATACGGCGATCTTTTCAACTAATGGTGAATTTAAAGGGAACGTTCTTTCTACACCGACACCGGAAGAAATCTTTCTAACGGTAAAGGTTTCAGAAATGCCATGACCCTTAACTCTGATAACAACGCCTTCAAAAGCCTGAATACGTGATTTGTTTCCTTCTTGAATCCTTACATCTACACGTACAGTGTATCCCGGTCTGATATCCGGTCTTTCTTCTTTCAGTTGAGATCTGGTAATCTCTTCCACTAAATTCAAATTCATTTTTATTCTCCTTTACAAGTATATAAACATTACTCATAAGTCAAGCCCAGCGGAATAATGCTGCCATAAAATAATACCATAAAGCCGATGTTGTGTAAAGAAAATGTTTTGACTATAGGCGATCGCTTTTGAGATCTTTTAAAAGTTCCTTGAGCAGACTGATCTCCTCTTTGCTGAAATCATGTTTTAAAAGAAGATCTTTACGGTATTTAAGCGTTTCTAGCAAGGACATCTTTAAGCGCCACTTGCGGATCTTTTCATGATTGCCGCTAAGCAGGACCTCGGGCACTTTCAGATCATGGAAGATCGGCGGTTTGGTATATTGAGGATATTCTAAAAGACCATTTGTGAATGATTCTTCACTCAAAGATTCTCTTTTGATAGTATTTTCAAGCAGCCTGGTGATCGTATCAATAATGACTAAAGTCGGAAGTTCCCCGCCTGTCAGGATATAATCACCGATCGAAATATGTTCATCAACATAATTCTCGATCCTTTCATCCATGCCTTCATAATGGCCGCAGATGAAGATCAGATGTTCTTTTTTGGATAATTCCATGGCTTTCTTTTGATCGAAAGGTCTGGCTTTAGGCGAAGTCAATAAAACATAGGAATTGCTTTGCTTGACACTTTTTAAAGCATCATAAAGCGGCTCAACACTCAAAAGCATCCCCGCTCCCCCGCCATAAGGCTTATCATCGACATGATGATGCTTGTCTTTGGAAAAATCACGAATATCAACGATCTCCAACTCAAAAGCCTTGTTGGCAAGAGAACGTTTCATGATTGAGTGATTGAAGTATTCACTCATGAAATCTTTAAATAAAGTTAAGATCGTATATTTCATAACAAGCCCTCAAGATTCTTGACGATGATCTTTTTTTCTTTCAGATCGACCCTTTCGGTAAAGTTATCGATAAAGGGTATCAGGATCGTTTTATCATCTGAAAGACTAACTCTTAAAAAGTTGTATCTTATCCCTTCTTCAACACTTTGAACTCTGCCTAAAAGTCTATCGTCATATAAAACATTCAGACCAGTAAGATCATCAAAATAATATTCCCCTTCCTTTAAAGGTTTGATATCACTTTTAGCTTTATATATTTTATGACCCTTGTACTTTTCAATAAGATTGATGTCCTGATGATCTTTAAAAGCGACCAGCAAACGTTCTTTATGATAACGTTTGGAAGCAATCTTAAACAAGCGATATTCATCGCCGTCTTTGATATAGACATCGCTGCCTGTTTTAAAACGTTCTTCTGTGAAGTCGGTATAGACATCGATCTTTAATTCTCCTTTTAAGCCGAAAGTAGTGACTATCTTGCCGATCAAAACATATTCCATGCCTTAATTATAAATAAAAAAGGGATTTTTTTCATCCCTTAAATAGCTTCGAATTTGATACTGATTCGTTTATTTTCAATCTTGGAAGCGACCTGAAGCATCTGTCTGATCGAAGAAGCCATTGAACCCTGCTTGCCGATCAGGCGGGCTATATCCTCGCTTGGCGCATAGACATATAGCAATACTTCATTTTCGTTAATAGTATCCATCTGCTTAACCATGACCGCATCAGCATCTTTGCACATCGGTCTTACCAGGTTAAGCAATACATTTTCTAAATTGATATCCATTACTTGCTTGCCTTTTTAGAATCAGCATACTTTTTCATAATGCCGGCTTTAGCTAAAATAGAACGTACCGTATCTGAAGGTACAGCACCGTTGTTCAACCATTTTAGTGCTTTTTCTTCATCGATATCAACGATAGCCGGATTCTTGGTTGGGTTGTAAGTACCGACTACTTCGATATTGCGTCCATCTCTGGGACTTCTTGAATCAGCCGCCACGATTCTATAGAAAGGTGCTTTCTTAGCTCCCATTCTTAAACATCTCAATTTAACAGCCATATATAAACCTCCTTTATCAGTCTAAATAATCATAACAGATTATTTTGATCTGTCAAGTATTTTTACTTAACCGAATAATCCCCCAAAACCGCCTTTGGTAAGAGATGACATCTGTTTCATCATCTTCTTCATCCGGTCATACTGATTGATGAGCTTATTGACATCGTTGATCGAAGTACCGCTGCCCATCGCAATACGGCGTTTATGCGAGTTGCGCATGATCGAAGGATCTTCTCTTTCTTCTTTGGTCATTGATTGAATGATCGCTTTGACTTTGACCAACTGACGATCGGCATCAGTATTCTCTAACTGTTTGGCCGCATCGCTCATGCCGGGGATCATTTTGACTAAAGATGCCAAAGGACCCATCTTCTGAGTAGCTTCGAGCTGTTTTAAAAGATCGTCCATCGTAAATTTGCCGGACATAAATCTTTGAGCGCTCTTTTCAGCCTCTTTCATATCCATCTGCTCTTGAGCCCTTTCGACAAATGATACGACATCGCCCATGCCTAAGATCCTTTGAGCTAAACGGTCAGGATGGAAAACTTCTAAATCATCGACCTTTTCACCAACACCGCTGAATTTAATCGGTACGCCGGTGATCGCCTTTACCGATAAGACGCCGCCGCCTTTAGAATCACCATCAAACTTCGTAACGATAAGACCGGTGATATTCAAAAGATCATTAAAACTCTTGGCGACATTGACGATATCCTGACCAGTCAAAGCATCGACAGTCAATAATATCTCATCAGGCTTGATCGCTGCTTTGATCTTGGAGAGTTCAGCCATCAGTTCATCGTCGATATGTAAACGGCCGGCCGTATCGATCAAGACTGTATCATAGCCATGATCATTGGCATATTTAACACCGTTAGTAACGATCTCAAGAGCTGATTTATTCAAATCATCCTTAAAAAGATCAACACCGATATCTTTCGCCAGCGTTTCCAGCTGTTCTACGGCTGCCAGACGAACATTATCGCCGGCAACGATCAATACCTTGCGGCCTTGTTTTTCCTTGAGGAGTTTGGCGATCTTGGCCACATGTGTCGTTTTACCGGTACCTTGTAAGCCCACGACCATAAAGATGCTTAGACCGCTGTCTTTAAAGTGCAGCGAATTATCTTCATCGCCTAACAGTTTGACTAATTCATCATTGACGATCTTGACTAAAAGCTGACCGGGATCAACAGAATTGATGACATCCTGCCCCAATGATTCTTCTTTTACTCTATTTAAAAAATCTTTGGTTACGCCATAGTTGACATCAGCTTCCAATAAAGCCGTCCTTATTTCCTGGAGGGTATCCTCCATATTTTTTTCACTTAATCTGCCTTTGCCCTGAATATTGCGCAAAGATTTGGTCAATTTTTCCTGTAAACTATCAAAACCCATATCTTATCTCTCTTTCATGTGCCATTATATCATATTGAATAGACAAGATATACTCCCGTTATTATAAAACACCGCATAAATGAAAAAAGGGACTTGCATCCCTTTAATCAAGACGGCAGATCTTTTCGGCAACGATCTCATTGCGGTAGATGGTCGTACCGTCATCTTTAGTAAAGTTATTGGCCTGCAAGCGTCCTTTGATCGCTATATAGACATCTTCAGGAAGCTTCAACGCCTCTTCGGCCAGACCCTTCCAGAAACTGATCTGAAAGAGATCAAAATCTTTGCCTTCGCCGTTTGAATACGATCTGGGAACTTCAAAGATACCTTGCGCCAGTTTCAAACCGCCGGCAATCTCTTTAAGCGTTGGTCCTTCTTTTAATTTTCCAATAATTACGATACTGTTCATATTCCTCCTTTAGTTACTTGCAAGATAATCTTAATACCTAAAAGAAAAGAACACAAATCGCTAAAATTGCATCTTTTAACCAAATAATACCGTTTTTATCTATATAAAAATGCATTATTCTGCAATTTTAGGACCTACCGTAACTAAAGAATAATTACTGAGATCCAAGTCATGCAATATCTCATTCAGATCTTTAATACTGAGATCATTTACGATCTCATAGCTTTTAAAGATGTCGATGTCATCTAAAAGATTGCGGATATTAGTCAATGTAAAAGCTTCCGGATCATTGAATTCTGTAAAGTAATTGCCAAGATAACGTCTTTTAAGCTGAATGAGATCTTCTTCTTTAAAGGAAGCCTCCCTAAGTGTTTCATCGATCAGATCCTTAAGGTCTTGAGCAGTATTGTTTTCATTGTAAAAGATCATAAATGAAGCATCTTTAGTCAAATTGACATCATAACCGAAGAAGTAGTTGATCTTTCCTTCATCGAGCCATTTTTGATAAGCGGGATTCATGTTGCTGAAAAGCATCTGCAAAGCAAACCGCAAAGCCTTTTCTTTTCTGATCAGCTCGTAAATATCAGTGTCACAAAGATCAAGTTTAATGCCATAGACATGTTTGAATGAATTGACATCCATCGCAAGATAACTGCTCTTTTTAGCCACGCTTTTAGGTTCTTTGACAAGATTCACTCTGGCTGGTTCATGTTTTATAAAAGCCTTAGCCTTTTGATTATCTTTGATGATCTGCATGATCTTGAAAGGATCTATAAAAGTCGTGATACAAAGGATCATGTTGCTGGGATGATAATTGATCTGATAGCACTCTTTCAATTCTTTTAAAGTTATCGCCTTGACGCTTTCTTCATCGCCTCCGATATCATAGATCAAAGGATAATGATGATAAAGGGCTTTATAGGTTTCCTCAAGCAGTCTGGCATCAGGCAGCTGTTTATACATCGAGATCTCTTCGATGATGATCGGTTTTTCCTTTTCGACCGAAGCTTCATCGATATTGAGCTGCTGCGTAAAATCCAGAAGCAGATTCAGACATTCGGACAGATGCTTATCTTGAGCAATGCTGAAATAGTAGATCGTTTCCGTATAAGAGGTCATGGCATTGACATAAGCCCCCATCTTGCTGAATTTCCCCAACACATCTCCATCTTCTTCTTCAAAAAGCTTATGTTCCAGAAAATGAGCGATGCCGGCATGAAAGTTATATCTTTTGCCATCGTATTCCTCATCGAGATCCAATGCGCCAAAAGGCGTGCCGAAAGCACAGGTCGTCGAATTAAAATCAGGTTTATGATAGATATAGACCTTTAAACCATTATCCAGTTCTTCATAATAATACTCTTCATCAAAAAAATCTTTTCTAATCTTATTCATCATAATTACCTTCCAAAACGACTGTTGCTTTTTTTACAAAACGGTTAAAGACTTCTTTCACATCACCGAAAGTGACTTTCGAGATCAAAGCGAGATAATCTTTTAAACTTATATCCCGATCATGCAAGACGTTGCCTACTTCAAAGTCGATGATATTTCTGGCTGTATCACTTCCAGAAAGCAGGTTGTTGATAAGATATTCCTTGCTGGTGGATAACAGTTCTTCGCTGAAATTTCCTTTCTTTAGATCATCGATGATCTCATCGATAAGTTTTAAAGTCTTGTTCAGATTCTTTTTAGAGATCGCTGAAGTGATACTGCAAAGACCTTCATTCTGATAGATCGAAGCATAGATGTTATAGCAAAGACTGCTTTCTTCTCTGACCCTTGTAAAAAGCAAGGAAGTCGGTCCCATTCCTAACATCACCGTTGCCACCAGTGCTTTAACATAAACGTTTAAATCACTGCAGCAGCCGTTTTCATACATGATCTCAAGATATGTCTGAGAGATGTCTTTATCGATCGTGATCAAACCATGTTCTTTTAAACTGACTGGCGTATAATCAATGATTGTCTTAGAACGGTCTTTAAAAGGCAAAGTCTTAAAACTTTTTACAAAATCCTCATTTGCCCCTAAGACAAAGATATTGATGACTGCTTCTTCAAGTAAAGAGCGATAAGCATTTTGCAGTGTTTCAAGAGTAAGTTCTTTGAGTTCCTGACGTTTATCGATCTTTTTATATCCAAAAAGTTTATCATCAAAAGCCAGAGTTTCCAGCATCGTTTCATGCAGATAGACATTGGGTTTATCAAGCTGGCGTCTGATCCGGTCTTCAAAGTTGGATCTGACTTCCGCAAAAAGATTATCATCGACATAAAGATCAAATAAAGTATCTTTAATAAAAGTAAGATAATCCTCATAATCGACATCATCGACAAAACGGGGATCTAAAAAACTGTAGCTCAAGACAAAATGAGAAACATTTTTTAAAACACCGGTCATGCTTTCAACACTAAGTCCGTATAAAAGATCTTTAGTTTTAGTCATCGTTTGTTTGTTTGGATATTTTTTAGAATATTCGCCGATAAGATCGCAAAGCAGATAATAGGCAGTATGGTATTCTTTTTTAAAAGGCAGATAAAAGTCAAAATTAACAGTGATTGTTTTAAACTTTTTGACATCAAGCCACTTGATATTAACGTTTTTAGCTAATTCCATCGATAATTCCCTCTTTAAAATAAAAACTTCAGGACAGAGCCTGAAGTAATTATATCATCTTTCACCGGCATCGTATATCTGACCGGAGGCTTTAGGTCCGACCGAACGACCGGAGAAGACCACCAGAGCCAAAATAGTCAAGACATAAGGAATGCAGCTGAAGAATTGAGATGGAATCTGATTTAAGACAGGGATCAAAGAAGCACGGGTTCCCAAAGCGCTTGAGAAACCAAAGAAGACACCAGCACCAAGAACACCCCAAGGACTCCATTTTCCAAAAATAAGTGCAGCTAAGGCTATAAATCCGGTACCATGGATCGATGTAGCCGTAAATTGAACTGAACTGGTAAGAACCAGGCAAGCTCCGGCGATTCCAGCTAATAATCCAGATAATAAAACGCCGATCCAGCGCATCTTATATACGCTGACACCCACCGATGCAGCAGCATGCGGGTTTTCTCCGCAGGCTCTAAGTCTTAAGCCGAAAGCCGTTTTATATGCGAAGATGTAAACAACGATCACTAAGAAGATAGCTAAATAAATCGTAGGATAAATATCTTTAAAAAGCATATCGCCAATAATAGGAATATCACCAAGTAAAGGCACTTTCTTAATTCTAGAAATACCGGTAGAAAAACTCAAAGTGCGCTGTTGATCAAAAATGATCTGGCAAAAGAACACACAGAGGCCAGTCGCTAACAAATTAAGTGCCGTTCCGGCAATCGTCTGGTCAGCTTTCATATTTATGGCTGCTAAACCCAGCAAAATAGAATAAACAAATCCGGCGACCATTGCCACTAAGATCGAGATCCAGCCGGCATAAGATCCCAGCACTGGATTAGATTCTAAAAAATAACAAGTTGTAGCAGCGCTAAAAGCACCAACGACCATGATACCTTCCAAGGCGATATTTACAACGCCGGAACGTTCTGCAAAAAGACCGCCAAGACCGGCTATAATGATCGGTGCAGCAACCATCATCGCTGATGGGAACATTCCAATAATGATGTCAAACATTATGCTACTCCTCCTTTATCACTTGCACGATCCTTCTTTCGTGCAGATAACTTATCTAAAACATATTTTATACCGTATTGCAAGGCTACAAAGAAGATGATTGAACTGGATACGATCTGTCCTACCTCACGAGGAATACCATTGATCTGAAAGATCGGCTCAGCAACTTTAAGCAAGCCAAACAAAAGACCTGAGAAAGCAATTCCGATCGCATTGCATCCGCCAACCAGAGCAACAGCGATACCATCGAAACCATAATTTTCGTTGGAAGCCAACACACGACCGTAATTGAAAGTTCCTAAAACCAAAATAGCACCGGCAAGACCTGCTAAAAATCCGGAAATCATGATCGATAATATAACGCTTCGATCAGCTTTGATACCGGCATAACGAGCACCTTCCTTGTTAAAACCAGTTGCCCTCAAGGAATATCCGAAAGAAGTCTTTTCAATTATGAACCAGTATAATACGATCATTAAGATTACCATAATGATTCCCCAATGCAATCTTGAATTATTAGTGATTGAAGATAAGAAGTCACTGGATAAGGACATAGATTCAGGAATATCAACTGTTCTTGTTTCGCTTGAACCGGGCAGATTGATTATAAAATAATTAGCACTGTACAAAGCGGTATAATTTAACATGATTCCCGTAACTACTTCCGAGATATTGAATTTAACTTTCAAGATACCTGGTATAAAAGCCCATAAAGCTCCTCCGATTCCGCCGACAAATAAAGCAACGATCGGACCAACAGGAGCGGGTAAAGGACAAAGAATTGAAAAGCAGACGGAAAACAAAGAACCCATGACAACTTGACCTTCAGCACCGATATTAAACATACCGCATCGATAAGCAAAACCAATAGCCAATCCAGCCAAGATCAGTGGCATGGTTGTAACTAAGAATTCTCCTGGATAACGAAGATTAAGATTAGAACCGCTGCTGATTCCTGTTGCACCTTGCAACAACCCCCTAAATAATCCCATTGCGCTTCTTCCTGACAAAAGCAAAACAAGGATACCGACTAAAAGTCCAAGCAATATTGATATTACAGGAATTAAAAGTTTCTCGTATTTTTTAATCATGCATGATCCTCCGTGTGTCCGCCGGCCATCAAGATACCGATCTCATGTTCGTTAGATTCTTTGGCATTTTTAAAGCCGGTGATCTCTCCTGAAAACATTACGGCAATGCGATCCGATAATGATAAGATCTCATCAAGTTCAAATGATACCAGTAAGATAGCCTTGCCTTTATTTCTTTCTTCAATGATTCGATTATGGATATACTCGATAGCACCGACATCAAGACCACGAGTCGGCTGGACGACGATCAGCAGATCTGTCGAACGGTCGATCTCACGAGCAATGATCGCTTTTTGCTGGTTTCCTCCCGACATCGAACGGGCGATCGTTTCAATCCCCTGACCTGATCTGACATCGAATTCTTCCGTCAATCTTTCAGCATATTTATCGATCTCATTCATGTTAAGAATACCATGATTGGAAAAAGGAGCTTTATCGTAAGAATGGACGATATAATTTTCTTTAAGCTTGAAATCAAGGATCAGACCATGTTTATGACGATCTTCTGGTACATGGGATAGACCGGCTTCGTAATGCTTGCGGATCGACAATTTAGTAATATCCCGACCATTCAGCATAACTGTTCCGGAATCGATCTTCGATAATCCAGTAATACCATAAATCAGTTCACTTTGGCCATTGCCGTCAATTCCGGCAATACCAAGTATCTCCCCTTTTCTGATATTAAATGATAAATTTTTAACAGCAGGCAATCCTCTGTTGTTTTTAACACATAAATCTTTAACTTCCAAAACAACATCGCCAGGCTCAATATCTTTTTTATCTACTTCAAATTCAACATCTCTTCCCACCATCAGTTTAGCCATTTCATGTTCATCGACATCGGCCACATTAACAGTGTCAACGACCTTGCCTTTTCTCAATACCGTACAGACATCGGCAGCTTTTTTGATCTCTTTTAATTTATGTGTGATCAAGATGATAGTCTTGCCTTCATTTTTCAGATTATGCATGATCTCAATAAGTTCGTCTATCTCTTGAGGTGTCAATACCGCCGTAGGTTCATCGAAGATCAAAATATCGGCATCACGGTAAAGCATCTTCAAGATCTCTACTCTTTGCTGCATACCAACAGTAATATCCTGGATCTTGGCATCAGGATCAACAGTAAGTCCGTATTGTTCGCCTAAAGCTTTGATCTTTTTAGCAGCATCTTTAAGTTTGATCGTGCCGAATTTTGTCTTGTCTTCTCTTCCCAAGACTATATTTTCTGTTACTGTAAAAATATCTACCAGTTTAAAATGCTGGTGGACCATTCCGATACCCAAACGGGTAGCGACATTAGGGTCATTGATAACTACCTCTTCCCCTTTAACTTTGATCTTGCCCTTGTTAGGCTGATACATGCCGAACAATATAGACATCAGCGTCGATTTACCGGCACCGTTTTCGCCAAGCAGAGCATGAATGGTTCCTTTTTTTACCTGAATAGTAACATCGTCGTTTGCCACAATACCAGGAAATTCCTTGGTAATGTTAAGCATCTCGATAGCATATTCCATGTTCTATCCTCCTTGCAAAAAATCTTCTAATTTATTATAGCATGATAATGTCTTATTTTTGTAACCACTTACATAAATATCATGTGTTATACCGAATTAAACAGATACTAATTTATAAAAAGTAATCCTCATAACCTAAAAAAGGATGAACACTCAATAGTGAGTAGCTCATCCAATTAAAGTTAATAATTCAAGTAAAACTTTGTTTCCACAAATTAAGCGTTAGAACCGCCGTTTTCGATTGTTGGAACAGAAGATACTTCGATCTCGCCATCAAGGATCTGTTGAGCAAAATCATTGACAGTTTCGATTTCTTCAGCAGTTAAGTTTCTGCCTTCAGTCAATTCAGCACCAACACCTTCATCAGCTAATGTATAAGTCTTAACTTCAGCAGTAAATTCACCATTGAATAAGTTAGTAGCTGTAGTATAAGTTGCTGTATCAACACGTTTGATCATAGAAGTCAATACTCTAGAAGTTCCATCTTCCATTTCTCCTTCAGAATACTGGTCTCTATCAACACCGATTGCCCAAACATCGCCACGTTCTTTAGCTTCTCTGATTACACCGTTACCAGCGTTACCAGCAGCCTGGTAAATAACAGTAGCACCTAAGTCATACTGTTTCTGAGCTAATTGCTGACCGATCTGGTCATTATCAAATGAATCACAGTAATCAACATAGATAGTAGCTTCCGGATTAACAGCTAAAACACCTTGTTCATAACCAGCTTGGAATGCTTTGATCAAATCACTTGCCATACCGCCAACGAAGCCAACGGCATTAGAACCGTTTTCCTTAGCTTTAAGACCAGCTGCAACACCTACTAAGAATGAACCTTGTTCACTGGCAAATACTGCAGATGCAACGTTTTCTAAATTAGAAGTAGTATCGATAACTAAGAATTTAGATTCAGGATAGTTAGGAGCAACTTCCTTGATTGCATCATCGAATAAGTAACCAACCGCAACAATCAAATCAGTTCCCTGATCTCCGAATGTAGATAAGTTAGGAACATAGTCAGCAGCAGCGCTTGATTGCAAATAACTAATGCATTCTTCCTGATTATTTTCTTCAGCATATCTTTCAAGACCTTCCCATGCAGACTGGTTAAAAGAACGGTCATCAATACCACCAGTATCAGTTACAAGACCAATAGTGATAGTACATGCAGTTTCGTCGCCTTGAGGTTCTTCAGGAGTTTCCTGATTGCTGCAGGCAACTAGACCTAGAGCTAAGAAAGCAACTAGAACAAATTTTAAGATTCTTTTCATTTTTTCTCCTTTTCCTATAAGTTTTCACTTACTAATAATATTTTAGTTTATGCTTTAAATAAATTCAACATTATTTTCACAATAATTACACAATTAACCCATTAAAAAAGAAGAGTATGAAAATCATTCCTCTTCTTCTTTCTTGATGAATACTTCTCTAGGCTTAGAACCGTTGGCGGGACCGATAACGCCGTTTTTTTCCAAAGCGTCGATAAGACCGGCAGCACGGTTATAGCCGATGCCGAATCTTCTTTGCAGCAGGGATGTAGAAGCCTTATTTACATCAATGACATATTCCTTGACTTCTTCGTATAGACTGTCACTTTCTCTCACCGGTCCGCCGCTATATTGATTGTTGATGTTCTGGAATTCAAAATAGGTATCATCATAATCCGGTTTAGCCTGTTTTTTAGTAAAATCAGTAACTTTTTTGATCTCGCTGTCCGTAACGAAGACGCCTTGCAAACGGATCGGTGAAGTTTCACCCTGCGGGAAATATAACATATCGCCATTGCCTAAAAGTCTTTCAGCACCGGTCTGATCAAGGATCGTTCTGGAATCGATCGAACTGGAAACGCTGAAGGAAATGCGGGACGGGATATTGGATTTGATGATGCCGGTAATGACATCGGTACTTGGTCTTTGAGTAGCGACGATAAGGTGGATGCCGCTCGCTCTGGCTAACTGGGTGATCCGCTGGATTGAAGCTTCGACTTCTTTGCCTGCCACCATCATCAGATCAGCCAGCTCATCGATGATAACGACAATATAAGGCATTCTGACCATCTTGTTTTCAGTATTTTTTTCATTGTAGTCATCGACCATTTCATTATAGCCGGCAATGTTTCTGACTCCCGCTTCCGCAAAGGCATCATAACGCCCTTCCATCATCACCACGACTTTTTTAAGCATATTGGAAGCCATCGTGGCATCAGTGATGACCGGCCATAAAAGATGCGGCACATCATGATAAGGAGTAAATTCTACCTTCTTAGGATCGACCAAGACCATTTTGACTTCATTAGGTTTAGTTCTAAATAAAAGTGAAGTGATGATCGCATTGATACAGACTGATTTACCGCTGCCTGTCGCTCCGGCGATCAAAAGATGAGGCATCTTGTCGATCTCGCAGGTCACAACTTTACCTAAAAGGTCTTTGCCAAGCGGAAACAATAATAATGAATTCTTTTTGGAAGCTGGGATGTTAGATACAAGATCAGACATCCTGACCGGGATCATTTCAACATTCGGGATCTCAATACCGACAGCACTGCGGCCGGGGATCGGGGCTTCGATACGAATATCTTTAGCCGCCAGTTCCATTTTGATATTGTCAGCGATATTCTGGATCTTGGAAACCTTGACTCCGCTTTCCGGTTTGATCTCAAACTTGGTAACACTTGGTCCGATGTGCGTATTGAGCAGTTGTGCTTCGATGCCGAAATTGGAAAGGATCTCGATCACTTTCTTGCCTTTGACATCAGCACTGGAACGGTTGATGCTTGAAGACTTGCTGCTGGTATTGGCTTCAAACAAAGAAAGCGGCGGTAATTTATAATTTGGCAAACTGTCATCTTTATAAAGCGGACGCCTGTTTTCTTCAATCATTTTAGAAGCTTTGGATGCCAGCTCTTTATCTTCCCTATCAGCCTCGATAAATAAAGAACTCTTTTTTAAAGGCGGCTTGTCTTCAATATCATCAGCCTGGATAAACTCCAGTTTCTCGCTTTTGACTTTTTCACTTTGTTTTTTCTCTTGCCACTTGGCGGCAATATTATCTTTAAGTTCTTCGCTTTTATCAAACATGTCCATAAAGTAATTAAAAGGCACCACCAAAAGCAAGCCGACTAAGATCAAAGCACCGATGACGATCATCGTACCGGTCTGATCAAAAAGTGAAGATGTCAGAGCGTATAAAAGCGCACCCAAAATACCGCCGGCATAATTTAACTGATTGTTTTCAAAGAGTTTGGCATCAAAACTGAAGTAGCCTTTGATGACTGCCATACCGACTTCATCATGTGTATTAAGCAAGGCACTGATCAAGATGAAAGCTAAGTTAAGAATGATCAGTCCGCTGATGATCTTGGGTCCGATCTTGATCTTCTTATACAGATAAGCATAATAGAAGACCAAGAATAAGATCGAAAGCAAAGGCACATAGAAAAACTCACCTAAAAGATAGCGCATGAGATTGTTTAAAACGATGCCCACGACACCAAGTTTAAATAGACCTAAGACGATAAGCACTATGACTACGATCAAAATGATGATCCGTTTAATGATCTCGCTTTGATCGAGCTGTTTTTTAACTGTTTTCTTTTTTGCCATCTTAACCCTCAATATTTATCTCGACGATGGCTGGCAAGATCATCGGCCTTTTGCCGGTTTCCTTTAAAACATAGCGGGTGATCTTTTCTTTGGCTTCCATTCGGATCTGCATATTGTCATAACGCTTTTCCTTGACGGCATCATTGATAGTCGATATCAGAATATTGCCGATCTCATTTATGATATAGTCAGCATCCTTCAAATAGATGACTCCTCTTGATTGCACGTCCGGTCCGCCGATGACTTCTTTAGTCTTGAAGTTCAAAAAGACACCGCAGATGATGACACCTTCCGTCGAGAGTGTTTCACGGTCTTTTAAGACCATTCCTTGCACATCCAAACGATCGTTGCCGTCGATCAAAGTATCGACTAATTTGATCTGATCTCTTGTCGATACTAGTCTGCCGTCTTCAAAAGTAGCGAACTGTCCATTATCTAAAATGATGATCCGATCAGGACGATAACCCATCGATGTCGCAATGTTGGCATTGGCTACGAGGTAAGCATATTCCCCTTTTACCGGCAGATAATATTTAGGTTTTAAAAGAAACAGCATCATCTTCAGATCTTCGATCGAAGCGTGCATTGATAAGATCTCTTTGGCATTGATCTTGATGACATTGACACCTTCCTTGAAAAGATCGTTTTCCATATTGGAAGCTTCCTTTTCTGTACCAGGTACGACTGGCGATGAGATGATGACAGTATCGCTCGATCTTAATTCAATGAGCCGGTCTTCTCTTGTGGCGATACGGTTCATAAGTTTAAAGACCTGATTGCCGCTGCCTGATACTACGACCACGACATCTTCCATGGCATTGTCAAAATCACTGATCTTGCGGATGATCAGATCTTTTGGTATAGAGTAATAACCAAGCTTTTCCACATTGTCTAAAAGTTTGACATGATCGTCATCATAGAAAAAGACTCTTTTATGATAACGTTTAGCCAATTCAATGACTTCGATGATCCTGAATAAGTTCTGTTTATACAAAGTCATGATGATGCGGTTCTCGCAGGTTTCAAAATAAGGTTCGATCTTGGAAGTGATCCTGTGACGAGGAGCAGTATAGCCTTCTCTTTGGGCCCCTACCGACTCGCTCATTAAACAAAGCACATTGTTTTTACCCATTTCCGAGAAAGTGTTGATGTCCATGGCAAAGGCATCATTCAAGAAATCGTAATCGACGATATATTCGCTGGTATAAATGATCTGACCGTGCTCTGTTTCAAAAGATACGCCAAAACCGTCAGCGATCGACTGCATGACTGGGAAAGTGTGGATGATATGCTTGCCAATCTTGACTGTATCGGTTCTTTTAACGATATTTACAAACTTCTTGATCTTATGTTTTTTAAATTCGTTCTCTAAGATCTTGGCCGTTAAAGCCGAAGCATAAACGGCAATATCGACATCCTTTAAAAGATGCGGCAAAGCAGCCATGACATCATCATGGCCATGCGTGATAAAGATCGCTTTGATGCGTTTTTTATTTTCGATAAGATAGGCAAAATCAGGAATTATATATTCAATGCCTAACTGTTCGGATTCCGAAGGATATTTTAAACCGGCATCAACGATAAAAATATCATTGTCGATCTCGACGAGATACATATTCTTGCCATCTTCGTCCAAACCGCCAAGTGCCATTATTCTTACTTGTTGCATGTCTTAACATGACCTCCATTTTCTATCTAAATTATAACGAAAACTCTATTTATCTTCAATCATTTCTCCATCAAGAGAAAAAGATTTGACCGCCGTGATCTTGACCTTTACAAGATCACCGATCTTGACATTATTAGCCTTAAAGTTGACCAGTTTGTTTTCTTTGCTGTAGCCGGCATAAATATCCGGATTCTTTTTGGAAGGACCATCGACCAAAACTTCTACGACAGTATTCAAAAAACGCTGATTGGCTAAATTAGCATAATGGGCCACCTTTTTATTGAGGATCGCCAGACGCTCTTCTTTAGTCTTCATATCGATCGCATCTTCCATATCGTAGGCTGGTGTGCCCTTGCGTCTTGAAAAGATAAAGGTAAAGGCATTGTCATATTGACAGTAATCGACCATATCTAAAGTATCTTTAAAAGCCTCATCAGATTCATTGGGGAAACCGACGATGATATCCGTAGTAAAACTGCAGCCGGGAATGGCTTTTTTCAGTTTGTCATACAGCTCTTTATACTCCTTAGCACTGTAACGGCGGTTCATCTTGCGCAATATCTCATCATTTCCTGATTGCAAAGGCAGATGGATATAAGGCATGATGTTAGGATATTTGGCACAGATCGCTATCGTCTGATCATCAAAGTTCCAAGGATGGGAAGTCATAAAACGAATGCGGGGAATACCTGTTTTGGCGACAGCTTCAAGAAGTGCTCCAAAGCCGCCCTTTATGTCTAGATCTCTGCCATAGGCATTGACATTCTGACCCAAAAGACAGACCTCTTTATAACCTTCGGCGATAAGTTCATCGATTTCTTTTAAAATATCTTCCATAAGACGGGAGCGCTCTTTGCCTCTGGTATAAGGAACGATGCAATAAGCACAGAACTTGTCACAGCCATACATGATATTGACCCAGGCTTTATGTTTTTGAAGACGAGAGGACGGCAGATCTTCAATGACTTCCCCTTCTTTAGAAAATACTTCGATCGTCTTTTCCTTGCTGAAAAGGACATTTTTTAAAAGCTGCGGCAGATTATAAAGATTGTGTGTTCCAAAGACCAGATCGACCCATGGATACTTGCTCAACAATCTTTTAATAGTGGCTTCTTCTTGAGCCATACAGCCGCAAACCCCGATAATCAGTTCGGGATTGGTCCTTTTAAGTCTTTTAAGATTGCCGATCTCGCCGAATACTTTTTCTTCAGCATTCTGTCTGATGGCACAGGTATTTAAAAGGATGAGGTCGGCTTTATCAAACTCCTCGCTTTTTTGATAACCCATCGTTTCAAGAATACCAGCCAGGATCTCAGAATCTCTCTCATTGGCCTGACAGCCGTAAGTACGGATAAAATAACTGCGGCCTACGCCCAGATCCTTTATATCTTCAGGTATCTTGAATTCTAAATGCTCGATCTTGGCGGCGCATTTAGTTCTTCTTCTTGCTTCATTTATTGAAGGTAAATTAAATTTATTCTCTTTCATATCATTATTTTATTTTAATGCCATAAAAAAACCAAGTAATACTTGGTTTTATTGCGAAATTGCTGAAACTGGGCAAGTACCTACACAAGCACCGCAATCGATGCAAGTGTTTTCATCGCAACCAGCTTTACCATCATCGCCTAATGTGATTGCACCTGTCGGGCAAACACCTGTGCATGCACCACAACCGATGCATACGTCTTTATCAACTGTAACTGGCATTTATAATCCTCCCTAAGATTACTTAATCATTATAGCAAACTTCTCTTTTTAAAACAATACATCATCAATACGGTTTAAGCGATATTCTTTGTATCGAAACAGCTTTCTTGTCTTTTTCATCGATCTCGATGATGACACCGTTTAAGATGGCCGGACCTTTGGCAATAGTATAATGCGTTTTGTTGCCGTAGACGATATTATCGATCATCTCATCAACATCTCTTCCGATGATCGAATCATAGACACCGCACATACCGACATCGCTGATATAAGCCAGATTGCCAAGTATTCTCTCATCAGCGGTCTGAACATGAGTATGAGTACCGACGATCGCTCCGCCAAGTTCTTTATAATAATTGGCAAACAGCAGTTTTTCCGCTGTCGTTTCAGCGTGCAGATCCACAAAGTAAATATCGCTCTTCGTTTTAGAAAGTACTTCATCCATAGCCTTGAAAGCACTCATAGCGTTGTCATGCATAAAGGCACTGCCTAAGATATTGGTAACACAAACTTCAAGACCCTGGCAATTTAGAAGAAGATAGCCCTGATGGTATTGAAGGATGTGGTTATAAGGCTGGATCATCTTAGGCATCAAAGTCAAGTGATCGACGATATCTTTTTTGGAATATGTGTGATTGCCCATCGTAATGACATCAACGCCATGTTCGATGAACTGTTCGTAGATCTTATAACTGATGCCTTTGCCATGGGCGCTGTTTTCGCCATTGACGATCGTGAGATCGATGTTGTTTTCAAGCCGGAGTTTCTCTAAATACTCAAAGACGATATTGCGTCCGTCACGTCCGACAATATCGCCTAAAAATAAGATCTTCATTATTTTGCTACTTCGTTAGCCCGCATCTCACGAATGACGGTAACTTTGATCTGACCCGGATAAGTCAATTCATTTTCAATGCGTTCCTTAATATCATGAGCGATCATGTGGCACTTCGCATCGTCAACTTTATCCGGAACGACCATGATCCTGATCTCTCGGCCGGCTTGAATAGCATATGATTTTTCAACTCCGTCAAAATCCATAGCGATCTTTTCTAGCTGTTCCAAACGGTTGATATAGTTTTCGATACCTTCATGTCTAGCACCAGGGCGGGCAGCACTCAAAGTATCGGCAGCTGCTACCAGATTAGAGATCAGACTGTTGGCTGGCTTATCGCCATGATGCGATTCGATGGCATTGATGACTACTTCATTTTCACCATATTTCTTAGCCAGTTTAGCACCTAATTCAACATGGGTACCATCAACTTCAAAGTCAACGGCCTTGCCGATGTCATGCAATAAGCCGGCTCTTTTAGCTAATGACTGATTCAAACCGAGTTCCGAAGCCATCATTCCGGCAAGGAAAGCTACTTCCATGGAATGTTCTAAACCGTTTTGGCCATAGGAATAACGATATTTCATTCTGCCGATCATCTTGATGAGTTCTTTATCGATCTTGCCGATCTTTAATTTAAAGCAGGCTTCTTCACCGGCTTTATAGATCGTTGATTCAATATCTTTCGTAACCTTGGCAACGACATCTTCGATCCTTCCTGGCTGGATGCGGCCGTCTTTGATAAGAGTTTCCAAAGCGACTTTGGCGATCTCTCTTCGGATCGGATTGAAACAGGATACAGTGATCGTTTCCGGTGTATCATCGATAATAAGATCGACACCAGTCGCCTGTTCGATGGCTCTGATGTTGCGGCCTTCACGACCGATGATCCGGCCTTTCATCTCTTCGCTTGGCAATGCGACAACAGAAACCGATCTTTCGATCGTTTCTTCTTGCGACATCCTCTGGATAGCCGTCGCAATGATCTCACGAGCATTTTCTTTAGCTTTTAATTGCGCTTCTTCTTCAGCATCACGGATATAAGCCGCCACTTCATTGGCGATCTTCTTTTCAACGACTTCCATCAGTTCACTTTTGGCTTCAGCTTCCGACATATTGGAAACTCTTTCCAAAAGAGCGATCTGGCCGTCAATACGTGACTGCAATTCTTCTTCCATTCTTTCTAGGTTAGCATTTTTGATATCTGCTTTTTTTAATTTTTCATCGAGTTGTTTTTCTTTTTGGTTGATCGATTGATCACGATAGTTTAAAGAGTCTTCACGACGCATCAATTTATTCTCTAAGTCGTTAAGTTCCCCTTTTCTTTCTTTGATCTCTTTTTCAGCCTGCAATTTCAGATCATAGACCTGTGTCTTGCCGTCAAGAATAGCCTGTTTTAAAGTATTCTTGGCTTGCGCATTGGCATCATCCAAAATCGTCTTGGCTTTCTGTTTATCTCGATTTAAACCCATACGGCTCGCCGTAAACATGACTCCCACGCCCACTAACAAACCGCACAGGGCACCTATCATTATGGAAGCAATCGATAAATCTTGCATAATTTACCCTCTCTTCCTAAGAATTGATAATTTCAGGATTTTACCCCTTACCATAATATTCTACATTATTTTATATTATTTCACAAGCGAGAAAAAAGAGCTTTAAAGCTCTTTAGAATCAAATAATCGCTCCTTGATGGCAGTAGTGATCTCTTCATCGACAGCAGGATTATTCTTAAGATAATTGCGGACGGCTTCTTTGCCCTGTCCGATCTTTTCGCCTTTGTAAGAAAACCAGGCTCCGCTTTTTTCGATGATGTCAAGATCGACACCTAAAGAGATGACTTCGGAAAGATGAGAGATGCCTTCGCCATAATAGATCTCGACTGACGCTGTCTTGAAAGGGGCTGCCACCTTGTTTTTGGCCACTTTGACATTGACTTTGTTGCCGATGATCTCACTGCCGTTTTTGATCGCTTCGGATTTGCGGACTTCAAGACGGATCGTCGAATAGAACTTCAAAGCTCTGCCGCCGGTCGTCGTTTCAGGATTGCCGAACATGATGCCGACCTTTTCTCTAAGCTGGTTGATAAAGATCGCTGCACAGTTGTAAGAACTTAGTGCTCCTGCCAGCTTGCGCATAGCTTTAGACATCAAGCGGGCATGAAGACCGACATTCTGATCACCCATTTCGCCATCTAATTCCGCCTGCGGCACTAAAGCAGCTACCGAATCGATGACGATAAGATCGATCGCTCCCGATTTAATCAAAACTTCGGCGATCTCTAAGGCCTGTTCGCCAGAATCAGGCTGTGAAAGGATCAGATCATCGATATTTACACCAAGAGCTTTGGCATATTTAGGATCGATAGCGTGTTCTGCATCGATGAAAGCTGCCTTGCCGCCATCTTTTTGACACTCGGCAATAGCTTGCAAAGCCAGAGTCGTCTTGCCGCTTGATTCAGGACCATAGATCTCAATGATCCTGCCCTTGGGAAAGCCACCTACTCCCAAACAATAATCTATTGCTAAAGAGCCGCTTGAAATGACATCGACATCGACATTGCTGCGCTCGCCCAATTTCATGACCGAGCCCTTGCCGTATTGTTTTTCGATCTGTTTTAATGCTTCATTGAGCATTTCTTCTCTATTTGTATCTTTAGCCATCATGACCTCCTATCTATTTATAATCTCTTTTATTAAAAATTCCCTATTATTTTGATTCAAAAATATAATCTTTAAGCTGGATAAAATATGAATAACCGCTCATCAAAGATACTAAAGCCGCAAACCATAAGACGACATCGGCGATCGGCAGATTCCAGATCTCAAAAGGCAGATTGTTGACTAGAAACAAGATTATGGCGACCATTTGTGAAACGGTCTTAACTTTGCCAAGGATTCCAGCCGCTACGACGATACCGCTTTGTGAAGCGATCATACGGCAGCCGTCAACGATCGTATCTCTGGCAAGCATGATCACTACCGGTACGATCGGGATCGTGTGTTCATAAGCCAATAAGATGAGCGTCGTATTGACTAAAAGCTTATCAGCGATCGGATCGGCAAATTTCCCAAACGTCGTGATGAGATTCTTTTTACGGGCGATCTGGCCGTCTAGCATATCGGTGATGCTGGCCAAAGCAAATATCAAAAGCAGGATGATATTCAAAAGTGAAAGACTTACGCCGCCAAGATCAAACTCCATAAAAAAGAAATTGAACTCTTCATAAGGAAAAAGCCATACCAAAACGAGTATTGGTACTAAAAATATTCTGAAAACTGTAAGTTTATTAGGTAAATTCATCGTTCCTCCCTATCATAAATGGGACAATTCAATGTCCCATTATCAATCACACTTAATAAGCCATGTTCTGTACCATATAGGTGACAATCATTTATCTATGCTTTAAGCATCCTTAAAAACCTTCATTTAAGCTTTTAAGATTCCCCTACCAAATTTGGGTTTCTCGCTTGCGGGGTTTATCACGTTCCACTCTTGACGTTTCCATCAAGTTCGTCACTTTGACACTTTTACAGATGTTCGCCCTAGCAATTAGCCTTAGGTTATCATCAGCCGTCAGTCATCGACTGCCTGACCTTATTTATTCGATCAGCACAAACACTATAGTCATCGCAGACTATGCGAGCATGGACTTTCCTCTAGTCTTAAGACCAGCGATTGTCTAAAGCGTGATTACTTGTTCTTGTAAACTTCTTCTTCTAAACGGGAAACTCTTTTCAAAAGATCTACTGAACTGTAAGAAGTAGTGTTGGACAAGTCGATGACTCTTTGCTTGCTTTCAAGCTCCATGTTATGAGTCTTAGCTTCTTCCAAAGCCTTCTTTAGTTCTTCGATCTCTTTGTTTAAAGCTTCTATATTCTCTTCATAGATCTGATAATCTTCCAAGACGACATCTAAGAAACTATCGACTTCCGAAGCTGAATAACCTTTAAAATCAATATTGAACTGTTTGTCCAAGATCTCATTTACTGTCAAATTAACCTTTTCCATATTTTTCTCCCTTGCTTATTATTTCAAATAATTTGTGTTGCTTCAAGTTTTTACACCTTGCACGATAATATTATACATTTAAAGATAAAAAAATAAAAGGTCTTAAAAGTGCTCCACTAGCATTTTAGGCTTAGATTTACTATAATTGTTTATGGACTTATGAAATATCCCAATTCACAGAAAACGTATGAAAAGATCGGAAACCATGATACCTCAAGAAGAGGTATGTCTTTGGAATATGACATCAATCTTTCCAGTCAATATTATTTAGAAAGAGAGATGGCCAACATTCACAAAAAACCTACTCCGATCACCATCGTCAATGTGGAATATCCCAGCCGCAACAAGGCTAAGATAACCGAGGCTTATTTCAAAGTACCTTCAACCACTGATTACAATGGCATTTATAAGGGCCGTTATGTGGATTTTGAAGCCAAGGAATGCCGTTCTAAAACTTCCTTTCCCTTCAGTTCCATCCATCCCCATCAGATCAAGCATCTTCGCAGTGTTTGTAAACATGGGGCAATAGCCTTTATAATAATACGTATGGTCCATTATGATGTGGATTATCTGATCGACTTTAATGAATTTGATGAATTTTACAAGACCACCAAAAGACGCTCTTTGCCTTATGAGTGGATCAAAGAAAAAGGACATCCTATCAAAGTCAAACTGATGATCCCTTGCGATTATTTAAAAACTATTGATGAAGTCTATTTTTAGGAGTTGAAAATCAATGAAAAAAAGTATTAAACCAAGAAAACCTAAAAAGCCCCTTGATAAAGTCAAGGTAGCAGCGATCGTCGTCTGGTCGATCATCGGCGTTGGATTAGTGTGCTTAGTTGTCGGTTTAGTCGTGATGTTTTTTATGCTTAGCGGCAAACCGGAAGTCAAAGCATCCGATTTCGTTTCTGATCAATCCACTGAGATCTATGACCGCAATGGCGACATCATGGCGGAAGTCGGCTATGTCAAACGCACCAACATCACTTATGATGACTTGCCCAATGTCGTCGTCGATGCCTTTGTAGCCACCGAGGATTCCCGTTATTTCACACATCCGGGTTTTGATGTTGCCCGTTTTACAAGAGCGCTTTTAGAAAATATTAAAAGTATGAGTTTCTCGCAAGGCGGCAGTACTTTTACGATGCAGCTCATCAAGAATACTTACTTCGTCGATGATGAAGAAGGTGTAGGTGCTACTAAGAGTATTGAAAGAAAAGTACAGGAGATCGTGTTGTCTTTCGATGTTGAAAACATCCTTGATAAAAAGACGATCTTGGAGCTTTACTTAAACAAATTGAACTACGGCGGTGTCGGCAATATCCGTGGTATTGAAAAAGCTTCTCTTTATTATTTCAATAAGAGTGTCAGTGATCTGAATCTTAATGAAGCAGCTTTCTTGGCCGGTGTCATCAATGCCCCTTACGGCAATGACCCCTACAATAACTTGGAAGCCGCCAATAACCGTAAAAATGAAGTTCTCTATTTAATGAACCGTCATGGCTATATCACTGATGAAGAATATCAGTTAGCCCTAAGTGTTAAAGTTGAAGACCTCTTGCAGGATGACAGCAACGAAAGCGAAGATGAAAACAGCGAAGAATTCCGCTATCAGGCCTATATCGATACAGTGATCCAGGAAGTCATCGACGAAACCGGACTTGATCCGGCAACGACGCCGATGAAGATCTATACCAATATGGACCCGGACGTTCAGACTTTGATCGATGATATTCAGCGTGGCGATGTTGATGGTGCCTTTAGTTTCTATGATGATCTTGAAGAGATCGGATCGGTAGTTTTAAATAACCATACCGGTGAAGTGGTCGGAGTCTTAGGCGGCAGAAACTATGCCAAAGGCGGGGCCTTGATGCTCAATCATGCGACCCAGCAATGGAAACAGCCTGGTTCTTCGATCAAACCTTTGTTAGATTATACACTAGCCTTTGAAAACCTCGGCTGGTCAACAAGTCAGACTGTTTTAGATGGTCCGATCGTTATTGACGGCAGTGTCAGTGTCGTAAACTCGGAAGGTATCGGTGTCTATAATGGTGAAGTATCGGTTGAATGGGCCGTCAATCATTCTAAAAATGCTCCGGCTGCTAGAACCTTGCAATATGTCGTCAACAAGATGTCAAGTGCTTATGTTGTTGAATATCTCAACAATCTGGGCTTTGATGTATCGCAAGATCAGTTCAGTATGCAGTATGCCTTTGGCGGTGCTTCATTTACCGTCACCTGTATGGAACTGGCCAGTGCTCAAAGTATGCTCTTTAATGGCGGTGTGAGAGTCGAACCGCATACCGTTAAAAGGATCGAATTCCTGGATGGCCGTGATCCGGTCGAGATCGAAAGCGATGAAACGAGCTGTGTTTCTGCTGAAGCGGCTTTCTTGACCACTGAACTTCTCAAATCCAATGTCAATGGCGGATATTTAGGATTATGGCGCTTCAACGGCAATTATCAGGTATATGCCAAGACCGGTACTACCGACTGGGGTACTGATGGTTTGCAATATGACATTCCTCGTGGTGCTTCTAAAGAATCATGGCTTGTCGCCTCGACTTCAGAATTTACTGTCGCCTCCTGGCGTGGTTATGAAAAAGCCATCAAAGGTGAAGGCACTTATCTGAATCAAGCCCAGCTGAACGATGATTTAGATATCAAATTTACCAACCTGATCTTGAATAAAGTTGCTGAAGTTTACGGCAGACCAGAAAGTGTACAAAGACCAAGCGGCGTATCAGGCATCACGCATATCGTCAATTCTTATACTTTGGATCAATACGGCAGTTCTGAAAGAGGAAGCTGTGCCAATCCGACATATACGACTCCGCTTGAGGGAATGGATAAAAAATATGTTGTCAGCGGTTATATCAAATCATCGGAATTAGGCCGTGTCGTTTCCCCTGATTCGGAAGCTGCTTTGCCTGGTGTTGATACGATGGCTGACGGTTTCACTGCTTCTTTTGACGCCAACAGTTCAACTTTAAATATCACCTGGCCTACCTACCCTGACGCCAAAGCCTTAGAAGTCGTATCTGACAAGATGGATATCGGCACCTATAACGGCGTAATGCGTACGGGTACTAAACGCTTTGATTATTCATGGATCTCTGGTCCAGTCGAATATAAAGCCGACATTATGGTCGATGGTACACTGGTCAATACGATCAGCAGTTCTAAAGAAAACACTACTGCTTCTTTGACTATAAGACCGGGCAGCAGCGTTCAGGTATGCGGCTATTACGCTTATCAAAATTCAACCGTCAATCCAGCCAAATCTAATACTTCTTGCGTTACGATCACTACCGAAGATGCTTCTTTGACTTTAACTGTTCCAAATAAAAATCAAAGTTTTGAAACGATCTCGGCATGGCTTGATCAATATGGTCTGATGTATGAGCCGACAACTGAGGTGCCTAACAGCAATTACGAAAACGGCACCTATGAGATCCGCATGAATGGTGAAGATGTCACGGGCAAGATATTTGCTCTCACGCAGTCAGAACTTGCCAGAAGCAACTGGATCATCGTGGAACATCGTGATCAGGAATGATCGGCACTCTTAATAAATATTAAATGAAAAGATGGGTAAATCGTTAACTCTTTTAAGAGAATACGATCACCCATCTTTTTTTAGAGGATCTTATGACTTCATCAGCAATAAGATCCTCTAAAATTCGCCATTTACTTAAAAATTATCAATACAACATATATGATCTCCACTGCAACCAGTATGATGAGCAGGATTGAAAGGATAAACAAGCTGTTCAAAAGGTTGAGCGGAAGTGAAAAAGCACTATAGAGTTGAGATAGATCTGTCATTGCTGATCTCCTTTCTTCTTAATAAAACGCAACTAAGTTCATTACATTTCAGGCATCAACAGATAGGCCTGACTGATCTATGATGCCGTTTTTATACCTTGAAGGGTTGTATTTCAACATATTGAGCACCTCTTCTTTCTTTGGTTTAATTGTAGCTTTTTTTCATTTCTGTAAATATATCTAAAGAACACGAAAAAACTGCAACCCTTAAAGATCGCAGTTTTATAAGTTTTATTCTTTCTCTTTAACGAATCCCGTAATATTAACGGCTATCGCATCGCATCTGATATCCATCATATCGACAAGATTCTTGTAGATGTCTTTTTGCAGATTGGAACAAGTGCTGGCTATCTCAAGATCCTGCAACAATTTGATCGAAACGCCCAGTTCCAGTTTGTCGTCTTTCATTTTGACGCTCACCATATCATTTTCCTTCTTGGATGGATAGACCCCTTCTACTTTTGCAGCAGTGATCGTAGCGATATTTTTTATTGACTCTAAACTGATCTTGGTCAGACCACGTTTAGGATCAGTGGTTAAATCGTAATATTCTACACCCATAATAGATTACCTCCAACTTGATTATATCATATTTAGTATCTTAATCCCTTAGGATATTTATTTTTAAGTTCTTTATTCACGACTTTAGCAAACGAGAAAGGCCCATCTTTAGACTATAGCACCATAAATTTTTAAGGTCATTTCAGATCATGAAATCATATATAGCCCTTTGTCATGGGCTTTTTTGATGGTTGAAAAAACTTGACAAATTTTATTTTTTGTCTTTTATAAATGGTGTTATGGTGTTATAATAAAGAGGGTGATATCTATGGCATATTTTCTTAAAAGATCTAACTTAAAAAAGGGATTATATTTACAGATCTATGAGTCTTTCTATAATCCCTTAAAGAACCAGACTTCTCATCGCTCATATAAAGCCCTTGGCTATGTCGATGATCTTAAAGCCTCTGGAATCGATGATCCTGTTTCCTACTATAAAGAAGAAGTCAGAAAGATGAACGAAGAGCGAAAAAAAGAGAAGATAAAACTTATTTCTGATGTGTCTTTGGAAAAGTACCTGGGCCATTTTCTTCTTTATGCCATTATGGATAAATTAAAGGTGAAGCCTTATTTTGATATCCTTAATAAGGCTTCAGGTTTTGACTTTTCACTTTATGAAGTATTCTCTTCACTTGTTTATGCAAGGGCCCTTTCACCCTGCAGTAAGCTTCGTACCTATACAGAAGTATTGCCATGTCTTTTTCAAAATGTTGATTTCTCTTATGATCAGCTTCTTAGAGGCATTGGTTTTTTAGGAAGCGAATATGACAAATTCGTTGAGCTTTTTACTACCTGTGTCTTTGACAAATATTCTCTTGATACCAGCCGTACATATTTTGATTGCACCAATTTCTATTTTGAGATCGACAGAGAAGATGATTTCCGCAAGAAAGGCCCTTCCAAAGAAAACAGAAAAGATCCTATCATCGGTCTTGGACTTCTTCTTGATGCCGATCAGATCCCAATAGGCATGAAGATGTATCCGGGAAACGAATCAGAGAAACCTGTGATGCGCAATGTAATAAATGATCTAAAGAAAAGACATGGTTTTAAAGGACGCACGATACAAGTTGCAGATAAGGGATTAAACTGTGCTGAGAATATCTTTAATGCCAGACAAAATAAAGATGGATATATATTCTCAAAATCTGTAAAGCAGCTTTCAGAGAAAGAAAAAGTATGGGTACTTCTTGAAAGCGGATATCGATCGGTCTATGACAAGGAAGGTAAAGTTCATTATTACTTTAAAGAATGCATAGATAAGTTCCCTTATAACTATACTGATAAAAATGGGAAGATGCATAAATTAGAGCTTACTGAAAAAAGGGTCGTGACCTTTTCTCCCTCTTTGGCAAAGAAGAAAAGATATGAGATCCTCCGTATGGTAGAAAAGGCTAAAAAGTTATCATCTTCTATGGCCAAAAGAAATGAGTATGGGGAATCATCACGCTATGTCCTTTTCAAATCAAAAAATGACGGCAAAGTAATTACAGAAATAAATACCGAGAAGATCGAAGAAGATCTCAAATTAGCTGGTTATAACTTGATCGTGACATCTGAAACTGATATGAGCGCAAAAGAAATATATGATACCTACCATAATCTTTGGAGGATCGAAGAATCCTTCAAGATCATGAAATCAGATCTTGATGCCCGTCCTGTATATCTAAGAAAAGAAGAAACCATCAAAGGACATTTCCTCATCTGCTATATCGCAGTACTTTTAGAAAGACTATTACAGTTTAAACATCTTGAAGGCAATTATTCGACAAATGAGATCATTAACTTTATAAAAAACTTCAAAGTAGTAGAAGCAGATGGCAGATATATAAATGTTTCGACATCAA
>CALVFL010000001.1 GCA_944326825.1 uncultured Erysipelotrichaceae bacterium | reverse complement strand
CATAATATAAAAAAGATAGATGATATACATAACTCATATATCTCTATCTTTATTATTTTTAATAATCTTAGACCCCACTAAATTTTAAAGGGAGAAATCACTAGACCCCATTAAAATTTAGTTAGCCTATTTTTATAAAGTTTATAACTGCACACAATAGCGACGCCATAAGCTGATAAACAGGCAACAAAGGAAAGCTTAGGGCCAAAAGTATATAATATCCCGGCAAACAAAGCTCCTAAAACTACTCCAAAAGACCAAAGGGCATTATAAATACCGACAAAATCACTATCGCTTTTAGTTTTGATCGAGGACAGCATGTTTTGAAGCAGCGGCTGATTCATGGCATTGACTCCAAAAAAGATAACATTCAAGATGATAAAAAGGATCATATCATCAAGCCAGATTATTCCTAGCATCATAAGGGCACAGATCCCTAAAAGATAGATGATCGATCGAAAGACATTGGTCTTTTTAAGAATAAAGACAGCGACCGTCATATTGACAAATAGGGCAATAAGGCCAACTGCCGCTTTCAAAAGTCCATTATAGGTAGCAGGATAGTTATACACGTCCTTTATATAATAGTTAAAGCATTGTTCATAACAGTTAGTGGCAAAAGAAACAAAGACACAAGTCCCAAGAAAAGCCAAGACAACTTTGCTCATAAGTCCTTTGGCATCAATGAAAGCCTTAAAAGGATTTAAACTTTTATCACCTTCATAAACTGTACTCTTAGAATCAAGCAGCAGAAGATATAAGATACCAACCATCATTAAACCGGCTGCCTGAAACAAAAGATCGCCCTTGATCGATATATCGCCGATGATGCCGCCCAAAAGGTACCCAAAGGGTGATATTACGGCGTGCAAAGTAGCGATATAGCCTAGATATGCCCCTCTTTTATTGACAGCTGCATTTTCCAAGACATAAACAAGTTGTCCGACACTGACCCCGCTGACGCAAGCGCCAGATACAAAACGGGCGATCGTTATGGAAAATTCGCTTTTTACCATGCCAAACCAAAGCTGGGCAAGGCCATATCCGATCAAACATAACCCGCTCACCTTCACTACGCCATATTTAGATGCTAATCTTGCAAAAAGCGGCGAAAACAAAAATGTACCTAAAGCCATCGCCGCGTAAGCGACCCCAAACATATAGTCATTAAGACCTAAGAGTTTAAAGTAAGTCGGGGTTACAGGATGAGCGAAATTGGCAAATATGATATAAAACGCTCCTAAAAGATAGAACTTTTTAAAAGAAATCGATTTTATCATCATTTGATAAGATGAAATTCAGTCTGTCTGCCGCCTAAATAGTGTACCTTGTCATCAGTAAACAATATATCAGTTTCAAGACCAAAATAGACATCAAAACCCATTTCTTCAGAGTCAAAGGCACAATTCAGCTCTAGTGAATAAGCCGTATCATTATAGATCAGATAATCCCCATTATACGGCACGCCTTCCTGCTTATCATAAAGCCCGATCGTCGGACCGGCGGCGTGGCCATGATAACCGATAGGATGAGTATAAAGACAAGGTCTTAACCCCTGCTTTTTGCCTTCGTTTAAAGCTTCTTTTAATACTTCGTTGCCGCTTTTTCCCTCTTTGATACAACTGACGACGATGTCCTGAAAAAGGTTTGTATCATGCAGCATCTTTTTTAAATGATCTGGCGCATCATCTTCGCCATCTTTTAAGACATAAGCGTTCTCTTGGGTATCAGTACAAAGTCTTAAATAAGTAAGTCCGACATCACAATGCAAGACATCTCCTTTTAAAATGATCGCTTCATCTTCGATCTTTCCGACATCTTTACGCAAGATCGAAACTTCAAAATCAAACCATGGTTTTAGACCTAGATCGATAACTGTCTGGAGCATAAAATATTTCACATCTAAGTTGGTAGTGACTCCAGGCAGGATCACCCGGGAAGAAAAGGCTTCTTTGATCATGGTATGAGCGATCTCCATAATGCCGTTATATGCTTCCATCTCGCTTTTTGAGCGGCTTTCTAACCAGCCGACCGCCAGCTTTTCAGCGCTAGTCAGTTTTTGACGGTTTTCTATGCTTAAAGCTGCATAGATCTCATCATATAAACTTTTAGATAAACCATCCGCAAAAGCGAAATCTTTAGACACATTGATACCGATCCTTTTAGAATTGCATTCAGTAAGGATACGATTCAAACATTCCATCTGTGTTTCGGCTTTAGATGGATCTTTACACCACTTGGAACCCTTTTGATTTACCCAGACCGATTCATAAAGGCTGTCTAAACCGACATTAGGGCGTGTTAAAGCCATTGCTTTAACGCTGTCATCTTCATTCAGATGAAATACCAGGATCGTCAATCTTCTCGCTGTAAACATAGCACATGGCGTTAAAGAAAAAAGCAAGGGGTCTTCATTGTATTCATTGCAGGCTACGACCCAAGTATCGATCCCTGATCTTTTCATTACCTTAGGCAAGATCGTTGCCATTCTCTCTTTCAAGATCCTGTCTAGAACCTCTTCCTGTTTGCGGTAAGGAAGGATCTTGGTCTTTAGATCGAGGGTATGCGGTACTTCACTTATCAAATAACTTTCTTTAGATACCATTATTATTCCTCCCTTCTTTTAAGTTCTGCCAAAATGATCTCTTTGATATGTAAATATGCTGCTTTAGGATCTTCGTTAGAAAAACAGTTTTTAAATAACGGGGCTAATTCCATATCCATCTTTGCTTTATTTAAACGGTTTCGGGCACTTACCGTATCATCGCCATAGATCTTTTCTAACTGTTTCTCAAGATCTTCTAAACTTTTAGGCATAATGAAGAATGCCAAAGCATCCGGTATATTCAGCTTGATCGGTCCTACGCCCTGTGCCTCCACTTCGATCAAAACATTTTTATCCTGCTCGATCAGAAATTCGACCTGATTTTTAGGAGTCCCGTAATAATATCCGTTAAACTCTGTATATTCTAAAAGTTCACGATTTTTGACAGCACTTGCGAAACCTTTATGAGTGACGAAATAATAATCTTTGCCATCGACCTCTTCTTTGCGTTTTGGTCTTGTTGTCATTGAAACCGAATAGATAAGAGCCAGTTCTTCATCTTCCAGAAGCATCTTGCGAATCTGACCTTTGCCCACTGAACTGGCACCTGACAATATAACTACTAAACCTTTTGACATATCATTTACACCTTCTAATTATCTCTTTCAATACTGCTTCCGATCTTTTGAATGAAGCTATATCAAGTCTTTCCTTAGGAGTATGAATATCATAGCTCAATGGACCAAAACTGATGATGTCCAAAGCAGGGTTGAGCTTCTTGAAAACGCCACACTCCGTACCGCCATGTGTGTCCGCCACTAACAGTTCTTTTTGATAAACATCAAAGATGACTTCCTTCATTATTTCTCTCATCTTTGAATCTTTGACTCTTTCAAATGGCGGATAAAATGAATCACCAGCAACTTTAAACATATATCCTTCTAGTAAAGCAGTGATCCGGTCTTTTAAATATTCTAATTCACTGTTTAAAGCACTTCTTAAAGAGATGGTCACTTCTACTTTCTCGGCAAGGGTATCAATGATGCCGACATTCAAAGAAGTCAGTACGAGATCTTTGATGTCCGGACTTTTTCTGATGACGCCATTTGGCACTACAAAGAGGGCTTTGATTAAATCTCTTGAACTTTTTTCATCAAAGAAGTTATCGCTGTCAGCTATTTTGTTTATCACAATATCAAGATCCTCATCGCTTTGAGCATATTCCCTTTTGATATTTTTAATAAGTTCACTGATTACCGCCAAGGGATCTTGCGAATACCCGAATTCTATCCGGCAAGCTCTTGGAATAGCATTATCTTTAGCACCGCCTTGGATCTTTTTTAAATAAACATCATCATTATCAAGCAATCTTTTTAAGACCCTGAATGCGATCATGATCGCATTGCCTCTTTCCTTATCGATCTCACCGCCGGAATGACCGCCTTTTAAACCTTTGATCACCAGTTCATAAGAGGGCATCGTTTTATTTATCGATGACATTTCCTTGATCGCTTTTAAGCGGCAGCCGCCGGCTGAAGAAGCGATGGTTTTGATCTCGCCGCCCCCATCTAAAGAGATCATGCGGTCAGCCTTAATATCATCACTTTTAAGATGCAAGGCTCCGATCAATCCGATCTCTTCTCTTACCGTAAAAATGCATTCCAAAAAAGGATGTTTTGCCTCTTTGTCAGCCAGGATGCTTAACATATAAGCTACTCCTGTGCCATCATCTGCTCCTAAAGTCGTGCCTCTTGCCTTAAGAAAACCATCTTCTTCATAGATCTCGATCGCTTCCTTGCTTAAATCTTTTGAAACACCCGCTTCCTTTTCTAACACCATATCGATATGGGCCTGCAAAATAAGCGGTTCAGCCTTTTCATAGCCTTGAGCAGCTTCTTTATAGATAATGACATTATCGATATCATCTCTTTTATAATCCAAAGAATGTGCTTTAGCAAACTCGCAAAGATAATCGCTTAACTTTGCCTCAAAAGTCGAGCCATGCGGTATTGAAGCGATCTTTTTAAAATAATCATAAGCCGTCCATACCATATCTATCCCCTAACGATTAGACATCTGTAGTTTTTTCACAAGATCCCAATCAACTCTTTTAGCGAAATTGACCAGCAAATTGATCGTATCTTCTACATCTTTGCGGTGGATGATGCCTCTTTGCGAATGGATGCTGCGGGCAGGGATAGAAAGCGTCATATTGACGATTCCGCTTTTAGTTTTATGGATCTCTCCTGAATCAGTACCACCCTTTAAGAAAAGATCAAATGTATAATCGATGCCTAACTCTTTGCAAATGTCTTCCATAAAATAGACTAATTCCCGATTAGCTACAACCGAGCCATCCATGATGCCTAAAGTGGCTCCGCTTCCTAAAGGTACGCCATATTTAGCACCAGGCACATCAGAAGCAAGCGTTACATCTAACGCAATACCGATATCAGGTTCAGTGGCCCAGGCTGCTGTTTTAGCACCTCTTAATCCCAGCTCTTCCTGAACAGTACCGACAGCATAGACATCCGCTTTTAATTTTTCATCTTTTAAACGTCTTACTACCTCTGTAGCGATAGCTGCTCCGATCCTGTCATCCCACGCTTTGGCCATCAGATAGTTTGGATTGGCCAATATTTTAAACTCAGATACAAGTGTAACCATGTCACCGATCCTGACTCCTTTATCGAGCGCCTCTTGCTTATCCAAGACACCAATATCGATATAAAGTTCATCTAATTCTTTGACTGTCTTAGCTACTTCCGGGGGCATGCCATGAGGAGCTAAAGCCCCGATCATGCCAAATAACTCTTGACCATCTCTTGTCGTTACACATACCTCTTGGCTCAGCAAGACATGCGGCCAAAGCCCGCCGGCATTGACCACTCTTAAAAGTCCTGAATCTTCAATACTTTTAACGTAAAAGCCAACTTCATCAAGATGTCCGTAGAATGCCACTTTAGGAGCATTATCTTCAAGTGCTTTCTTAACGCCGTAGATCGATCCCAAATTATCATAACCGATCTTATCGACATATCCTTCCAGGTATTTCTTCATCACTCTTGATGCCTCTTTCTCGTTGCCCGATACTCCTTTGGCATCAGTGAAATCTTTTAATAATTCAATGTTTAAATCACCATAAGGTTCAACTAATCTTTCTTTATCCATAAATTATCTCCTAAAAAGGATTCCTAAGCCTTTCAAGACTTAGGAATCAAACATTATTCTGTAACTTTGTCAGCCCACTTGAAGTCCATAAGACCAAGTTCACTGCGTACAACACCGCTGACAGCATCACTTTCCATATATGACTTGGTACCTACATAAAGCGGCATTACACCCATGTCTTCTAATAAGATCTCTTCTGCTTTAACCATGGCTTCTTGTCTTTCACTTTGATCGCTTGAAGTTTTGGCTACTTTCAGCAAATCATCATATTCAGTATTTGAATAATGAGAATTATTATACTGGTTATCTGTTTCAAAGATCTCTAAGAATGAATACGGATCAAGATAATCGCTAGTCCAGCCGTCAAGTGAGAAATCAAAATCACCAGTATTCTTACGATCTAAACGTACCTTTCCTTCAAGGTTGACAGCTTGAACTTCAATATTCAGGTTTTCTTTCCACATCTGAACGATCGCTTCTGCTAAAGCCTTATTCGCTTCACCTGTCGTATATAACAGTTCAAGATCAGTTGGGAAACCTTCGCCATTTGGATAACCTGCTTCTGCCAAAAGCTGCTGTGCCAATTCAACATTGCCGGCATCTTCTAAAAGATCAGTATCTTTAAACGGTTTGGAGGCATCATCGACAGCCGTCATGCCTCTAGGTATAAAGCCGGTAGCTGCTTCAGAGTTCAAGACGACGCTTGTAGCGATCGCATCAAGATCCAAAGCATATTCTAAAGCTTTTCTGACTCTGACATCGGATAATACCTCTGTATCATAATTAGCTTGAATATAATGGGTATTAGCCGTACTCCAAGTTTTTAAAAGACCCTCTTCACTCAAACGAGTCTGATCAGCGCTTGGAATGTTCAGATAAGTCATATCTAGTTGACCGGTTTCATACATCTGGATCTCAGTTGAAGATTCTTCAACACAATAGATATATAATTCATCTAAATTGACGCTGTCTTTATCCCAGTAGTTTTCATTTTTAACTAATTTGACATATTGACCTTTAACATGTTCGGCTACGACAAACGGTCCGGAAGAAAGTGTACTATCAACATCAACACCATAGGTTTCCTGGGCTTCGACGAATTCTTTGCATACGACGCCATAAGTGATAAAACCGGTAAGTGATGCAAAGTAAGGCGTCGGAGATTCTAAGGTAACTTCCAAAGTCTTATCATCAACAGCCTTTAAACCAAGTTCATCAGCACTTGCTTCACCAGCATTGAAAGCAGCACCGTTTTTGATGTAGTAAAGCTGATAAGCATACT
Organism: uncultured Erysipelotrichaceae bacterium; assembly: GCA_944326825.1. Classification (GTDB taxonomy): domain Bacteria; phylum Bacillota_I; class Bacilli_A; order Erysipelotrichales; family Erysipelotrichaceae; genus JAHHTG01. Next base: position 9,366 of record CALVFL010000001.1, on the reverse strand, counting down.
CAAAACCATTGCTTGGCTCAAGAGCTCTTGTCCATGAATAGATGACATCTTCAACAGTGATCGGCGTACCATCAGCGAAAGTGATACCATCTCTTAAAGTGAAGGTATATACTAAGCCATCATCAGACACTGTGTAACCTTCAGCCAAAGAAGGCACGAATTCTCCGTTTGGATCTTCACGGTAGAGATTGTCATAAAGCTGATTGACGATGATGCCGGATTCCAGCACATTTGATTGCTGTGGATCAAAACTGTCAGGATCATAGCCGATATTGGTATATAAGACCTTGCCGCTATCGCTTTCATCACCTCCTGAGCAGCCGACGACACCAAATGCCATCAGTACGATCAACAATAATACTAAACACTTTTTCATTACTTCTTCCCTCCTATCTTTCATATAAATGACAAGCAATAAAGCGTCCTTTTACTATTTCTTTATATGGCGGCACTTCTTCAAAACACCTCTTTGTCGCTTTAGGACAGCGTGTACAGAAAGCGCAGCCTTTAGGCGGATCGATGGGTGAAGGGACTTCCCCTTCAATGACGATCCTTCTTTTTTCTCTTTCATGGTCGGGATCAGGGATCGGTATTGCCGACATCAAAGCCTGCGTGTAAGGATGCAAAGGATTGGCATAAAGTTCTTTTGTATCGGCCAGTTCCACCATCTTGCCAAGATACATCACCCCTACCCGATCTGAGATATACTGCACCATTGAGAGATCATGGGCAATAAAGAGATATGTCAGACCAAGTTTTCTTTGCAGATCCTTTAAAAGATTGACGACTTGGGCTTGAATAGAAACATCCAAAGCACTGATCGGTTCATCACAGACGATGAACTTAGGATTGGCTGCTAAAGAGCGGGCAATACCTACCCTTTGTCTTTGGCCGCCGCTGAATTCGTGCGGAAAACGAGAAGCATGATCGCTGTTAAGTCCGACCATCTCTAAAAGTTCCAATACTCTTCGCTCACGATCGTCTTTGGCAAGAGAAGTATCATTGACCATTGCTTCTTCAATGATCTCTCTTACAGTCATCCTTGGATCAAGTGAAGCATAAGGATCCTGGAAGATCATGTGCATATCTTTACGGTATTTCTTAAGTTCTTTCGGTTTTAAAAAAGCGATATCCTGTCCTTCAAAGATGATCTTGCCTTCTGTTGGATGATATATCCTGATGATCGTTCTGCCAAGTGTAGTCTTGCCGCATCCCGACTCCCCAACAAGCCCTAAAGTTTCACCTTTATAGACATCAAACGTAACGTCATCGACGGCTTTAAGGATAGCTTTTGAAGGCTTGAAGAGCTTGCTGCTTTTATCGATCGTAAAGTATTTTTTTAATCCTTCTACTTTGAGGATCACTTCTTTTTCCATCTACTCTACCTCCTTAAAATCTTCATGATAACGCCAGCATTTTACGCTGTGTCCATTCTCTTTGACGAATTTATCCGGCCGATGCTCTTTGCAGCATTCCATAGCATATTCGCAACGATCAAAAAACGGACAGCCCTTTCTTTCTAATAAAAGATCAGGTGTAGAGCCAGGGATCGGCCTTAATTCGTTTTCTTTCATATCAAGTCTTGGCAAAGCCTTTAGAAGTCCCCAGGTATAGGGGTGTAAAGGATGATAGTAAAGATCATCTACTTTAGCCTCTTCAACGATCTCGCCGGCATACATTACCGCTACTTTGTCAGCAATACCAGCCACTACGCCCAAATCATGAGTTATCAGGATGATGGCTGTATTAAATTCATCTTTTAGATCACGCATCAGATCAACGATCTGGGCCTGAATAGTCACATCTAAAGCAGTGGTCGGTTCATCAGCGATTAAAAGCTTTGGATTACAAAGCAGGCTCATAGCGATCATGATCCTTTGACGCATACCGCCTGAGAGTTCATGAGGATATTGTTTTAAGCGTTCTAAAGGATTAGCCAGACCGACTTTTTCTAACATTTCGACCATTTTTGCATGACGTTCTTTTTTTGACAGCTGTTTTTGATGGATCTTTAAGACTTCTTCCATCTGGTTTCCGATCGTAAAGACCGGATTTAAACAGGTCATCGGATCCTGAAAGATCATGGCGATCTCTTTGCCCCGGATCTTGCTTAATTCTTTTTCGCTCTTTTTGGCAAGATCTTCGTCTTCAAAGATGATTTCCCCGCTGATGATCTTGCCACCCTTGGCTACTAAGCCCATGATCGACATCGATGTAACGCTTTTGCCGCTTCCTGATTCACCAACGATAGCCAGCACTTCGCCTTTATCAAGTTCAAAGCTGACATGATCGACAGCTTTGACTTCTCCAAACTTAGTGAAAAAAGAGGTACATAATTCATTTACGGTCAATAATTTACTCATAGTTCCTCCTTATCCCTGTTTTGGATCTAAAGCATCTCTTAAGGCATCGCCCAAGAAATTGAAAGCTAAAATAGTTAAAGAAATAAAGATGGCCGGGAACCACAGCATGTAGGGATATGCCCTCATCGCTGTGATACCCTCATTAGCCAAACCACCCCAGGATGGCATTGGGGCACTGATACCTAATCCTAAGAACTGCAAGGAGGCTTCTAAGAAAATAGCACTTGGAATACTTAGAGTCATCGATACGATTATCGAACCAAAAGCATTAGGAACTAAATGTTTTAGAATTATTTTAGCATTAGATACATTTGACACTTTAGCAGCTAAGACAAATTCTCTTTGTTTTAAAGAGAGAACCTGGCCTCTGACTAAACGCGCCATGCCCAGCCATCCTGTTATTCCAATAACGATAAACACATTGGTTAAACTGTTGCCTAAGACCACCATCAGCAAGATCGTATAAAGCATTGACGGCACTGAATCGATAATATCGACAATACGCATCATGATCGTATCGACCCTGCCGCCGGCATAACCTGAAGCGGCCCCATAAATGACACCGATGCCGACACTGATTAGACTTGCCACAAAGCCGCAGGAAAGTGATATTCTGGCTCCATAAGCCATTCTGACAAACATATCACGGCCTAAATTGTCTGTGCCCATCAGATGCTCCAAGCTTGGCGAAGCATAAATATTATTTAAGTCTTGGGTTTCATAACTGTAAGATGAGATCATTGGCCCGACTATGGCAAATATCAGCATCAATAAGATAATGACGGCACCCAGGAGTCCTAATTTATTTCTTTTAAAACGATACCACGCATCTTTTAAGAAGGTAGAACTTGGCCTTAGGATCTTTTCTTCTTCTTTATCTTCTTTAGGAACTCTTTTAAACGACAATTCCTTTTTCATGACTTCATCCATCATTCTACTTTCTCCTTTCCCAGTTTGATGCGAGGATCAACGATCGCATATACGATGTCAACGATAAGGATCGAACTGATCAATAAGATCGAATAAAAGATCGTAAGACCCATGATCATCGTATAATCACGGTTGAAGATCGCTTCGGTAAACTGCTGACCAAGACCTGGTATGGCAAAGATCTTTTCAACAACCAGCGATCCGGTAATTATTCCCGCAAACATCGGACCCATGACTGTGATTACCGGCAAGATCGCATTCTTTAAAGCGTGTTTATAAGTCACCATGAACTTTGACACGCCCTTGGAGCGGGCGGTTCTGATATAGTCGCTGCTCATGACTTCCAACATGCTCGACTTCATCATCTTGGTGATATATGACAAAGGGTAAGCACTTAAGGCCAGAACCGGCATGATCATCTGCTGCGGTGTTCCCCATAAAGCTACCGGCAAAAGTTCTAACTTGTATCCTAAGATATACATTAAACCCGAGGCAATAACGAAATTGGGCAGCGATACCAAGATCGTCGTTAATATCTTTAAGATATTATCCTGCCAGCCGTTTTGTTTTAAGGCGCTGATGATTCCTGCCGGTATGCCCAAAACCACCGCCACTAACATCGCACAAACTCCTAAAAGGAATGAAACCGGAAAACAGCGTTCAATAAAGTCATTCACTGTCTGATTGGTATAATAGTAAGAAGGTCCAAGATCAAGTTTGGCAACATCGACCATATAATCGATATATTGTTCACCAAGCGGTTTATCTAAATTGTATTTCTTGTTTAAATTTTCTAAGATCGTAGGATTTAGAGGTTTTTCCCGATCAAAAGGTCCCCCTGGTATAGCGTGGCACAAAAAGAAAGTTATCGTAGCTATTACAAAGACGATCACGATACTTAAAGCGATTCTTTTAAGAATATATTTAAACATCGGCTATTCTCCTTTCGCCATAAAACTCTCGATATCTTCAATCTTTTTCGGGATTCCTTCCGATAATATCTCCGGACCGTCTTTAGTGACTAAGATCGTATCTTCGATCCTGATTCCGATCGCTTCATCATCAAAATAGAGTCCAGGTTCCAAAGTAAACATCGTATTGGTTTCTAAAACCACATCTTCTTCATCGCCGACATCATGGGTATCAAGTCCGATATAATGTCCTGAGCCATGAAAGTAATATTTATCGATCTCGCTTAATTCTTTGATCTTGCCAAGCTTTTTTAACTCTTCAGCCATCACTTTTTTAGAAATGAACTGCAGATCATGTTTGAGCTGGCCGACTTTCGATAAACTTTCGGCTGCATCCAATCCTTTTAAAACGACATTATACAGATCACGCTGTCTTTTAGTGTAATGACCGTTTACTGGATAAGTCCTTGATACATCGGCACAATAATATTCATAGCGGGCACCCAGATCAAAAAGGATCAGATCGCCATCCTGGGCAAGGGTATTATTATCCATATAATGCATGATGCAGGCATTCTTGCCGCTGGCTGCTATCGTTGTGAAAGCCGGGGCTTTGACACCTTCACTTTTTAATACAAAATCATAATAAGCTTCGATCTCGTATTCTTTCATGCCGGGTTTCATGTTCAAAAGCATCTTTTTGACTGCTTTTTCAGTTATCTCACAGGCTTTGCGATGAGCCGCTATCTCAAGATCATCTTTGACTCTTCGCATCCTGGCCAGGATATTAAAAGCGTTATGACAGCTTAGATAAGGATAGGTCTTAAGCAGTTCATTAGCTAAAAGCCCTTCTTTCTTTAAGGGGTAAGACATCCTCCACCTTACTTCATCGATATACATATACCTGATGTCATTATTAAACATAAGCCTTGATATAACATCTTCAAAATCTTCTAAGGGCAGGATATTATTGATGCCGGTCTTTTCTTTGATAACTTCTTCATCAAAGGCCAGTCCCAGCCAGCGTCTTTCTTTCTCGCTTGGAATATGCATAAAAAGTCTTTCGATCACTTTCCCTTTAACTTTAGTTATCAAAAGTAAAGTCTTTTCACTTTCCAAACCGGTCAGATAAATAAAATTGCGGTATGGTTCAAATAAAAATGTTTCGTCTAAACTTGATTCCAAAGCTTCGCCGCTATACACGAAATAAAACGACATATCTGCCATTTCATCAGCTAATCTTTTTCGGCGTTTTGCATAATAATCCGTTTTCATAATCTACAAACCCCCTTATTATGAAATTTATTTCAAATATTTTGAAACCTCTTTCATAATTATGAAAATGATTATACACTCGGCTTTTTTATTCTTCAACATTAAAAGTGTTAAAATTCGATTAAAAAGACATCTTTTTATATTTTGTTATTGAAAATATTTTCATAATGTTTACATCGATATGAAAATAAAAACGCAAGAGTTCTTAAAATTATTTCATTCTTGCGTTTATTTTTATTAAAATGTGATGATGTTTAATATTAACTGTTAAGTTTGCGGCTTTTAATGGAACATATCTTTTTTCTTGAAGATGAAAGTAGCGATAAGACAAGCAACTATCGCTAGCAAAGTCGGAAACCACCATTCATGAAGCGGCAAGCCATCCACATTCATTCCATAGAAACTGAAGATGATATTCGGTATAGCCATCACGATAGTGATGACTGTCAATACTTTCATGACGATATTGAGGTTATTGGAGATGACCGAGGCAAAGGCATCCATCGTACCTGACAAGATATTGGAATAGATATTACACATTTCGATCGCCTGATTGATTTCAATGAGTACATCTTCCAAAAGATCCTGATCTTCTTCATATAGTCTGATCAGCTTGCCCCGCATGATCTTGTTTAAGGTGATCTCATCACTTTTTAGCGAAGTAGAAAAATAAACCAGCGATTTTTCAAGACCCAACATCTGGATCAGCTCTTTATTCTGCATCGATTTATGAAGCTCATACTCTGTCAAAGATGACAAACGGTCGATCTGTCTTAAGTAGATCAAAAATCTTTGAGCGATCCTCAACAAAAGAAGGAGCAGGAATCTAGTCTTCATCTCGGTATGGACTCCTCTGACCTTGCCGTTAGCCATATCTTCAATATTCAGATTCGGATATAATGAGATAGTGATGATATAACCTTTGATCATGATGATGCCAAGCGGCAATGTCGTATATTGCAGCGTCATCTTGCCGTACTTTACTTCCTTGACTTCTTCAGCACTCGGATAGTCCACGATGACCAGAGTCTGATTGTAGTCATCATCATAATCGATATGTGAGCTTTCTTCTTCATCCAGCGATTCCTGAACGAACTCTCTTAAAACGCCAAGATCATTGATCAAAAAATCTTTTTCTTCTTCACTTGGCGAAACCACATTGATCCAGCAGCCCGGCTCTAAAGTTTCAACTCTTTGTGTAACATTATCGATAGTTTTGTAAAATTCAATCATGGTAAAGTCCTCCCTTTCTAAACAAGAGAACATCTATTATGCCTCTTGATCTTAAATGAACTGCACAAATGCCCGTCGGAATCTAAAGACATAATAGCACCACCTTTCTTTTAACCTAAGAAATTATAACACAAAAAGTCTCTTGCCGTTTTAAAGAGCGTTAAACTTAATCGTAATTTTACCTGTTTCACTCAATATAAAACATGATCTTAGTAACATATTCATCTTCGTTATCGGTCGATAGATAATCGTTGATGGCAAATTCATAGGAATCGGATATTATCTTTAAATCATGTTTTTCACAATAAGACAAGATCTTTTGATAAGAGCGGCCGATCGAATAATAATCCCCACGATGATAAGTATATACACATTTACCCTTGTTAAGTCTGATGATCTTATCAGAGAGTTCTCTTTTTTCTATCGGCAGGAAAGCATAAGAAGCTTCGATGTATTTTTCACTCACGATCTTTTCATAAGGTACGATCACGCCGCTTTGAAAGTAGATGGGCAAATGTTCTTTGAAGGATCTGGTAAAACACTTTTTAGTAGCCAGGCTGATCTCTTCCATCGTATAAGGAGGTGCCACTTCTTCGATCAAAAGATATTCTTCTTTGACTTCGCCGGTCATAACTTTAGAATCATCGCCGATCGAAAGTACACTTTCTAACTGTTTTAAACGATGAGCGATCCTGGTTTTGATCATCATCAGTTCTTTGATCTTTTCTTCGATCGATGCAAGCTGCCTGTTTAAAGCTGTGATAGTATCTTCAATCGTATAGCCTTTCATAAAATCTTTGATCTCTTCCAAAGAAAAGCCGATTTTTTTCATGATGCAGATCGTATCGAGATAGTCGAGCTGTTTGGCACTGTAATAGCGATAACCGTTTTCTTCATCGATGTAGGAAGGATGAAACAGACCGATCTTATCATAAAAGATCAATGTCTGACGGGAGATGTTTTGCTGTTTGGCGATCTCACCGATCGTAAAATAACCTTTCATATTTGTACCTCTTGACCTTATAGTTACTATACAGTTTATAATACATCATGTCTACGGAAACGACAAGGAGGTGAAACGATGAAATCAGCTTTAATTAACACATGGCATAATCTTATTGAAGGTTTTACTTTTAAGAAAGTCGTTTTGATCATTATCGGATCAATGATCTGTTCTTTTGGCATCCACAACATTCACCAGAGGACGAATATTACCGAAGGCGGTATCTTTGGGCTGATGCTGCTTTTAGAACACTGGTTCAATATCTCACCGGCTTATATCACGCCTGTTTTGGATTTTACCTGTTATCTTATCGCTTTCAGATTTTTAGGCAGCTGTTTTATCAAGACTTCGATCTTTTCTACTCTATGTATTTCAGCCTTTTATAAATTATGGGAAGCCTTTCCGCCAATGCTGCCTGATCTTTCCGATCATCCTTTGATCGCAGCTGTTTTAGGCGGTATCTTTGTTGGAGTAGGCGTCGGACTTGTAGTAAGGCAGGGTGGCTCAGCCGGCGGCGATGATGCGTTGGCTTTGACTATTTCGCATGTATCTAAATGGCATCTGTCATCTTCGTATCTATTTACCGATATTACGGTGCTCTTGATGTCTTTAAGCTATATCCCTCTTATGCGAATCGTCTTCTCACTCATTACCGTTACGATCTCATCTAATATCATCGATTGGATCAAAGAATACGAACCAAAGACCAATCTTTTAGATCAAAGAATGTAAAATATGCTAGAATGATCTTAAGGAGAACATAGACTATGAAAAGCATCAAACCGGGACGGGCACCTTCGCTTTTGAGCGGAGTGATCGGTATCATTATGGTTCTTTTTGGAATCTTCTGGACAGTGATGGCTTCTAATTTTGGCGGCATCATGATGGTCTTTGGGATACTTTGGACACTTATCGCCCTTGTCATAACTATCTTTAATATTAAAAACGGTACTGCCAAAAAACGCTACTCAATATATGACATCACTGATGATAAAGAAGAGGCCGATCCTTTAAACGAACGCTTTAAGGAAAAGAAAGACGATGTTGCAGATGATGGCAATGATAGTAAATATTGTCCATATTGTGGTGCAAAGGTTGAAGAAACTTACGAATATTGCAATAAATGCGGTAAAAAACTTCCCTGATCGGAAGTTTTTATCTGACTTTTTAAACTCTTTAAATATAAATTCTTTGTAGTAGAATATAGTTATGATGGGCTCGTAGCTCAGCTGGGAGAGCGTTCGGTTCGCATCCGGAAGGTCGAGGGTTCAAGCCCCTTCGGGTCCACCAAAAGGTGCAAATCCGAACAAGGTGGGTTCGGATTTTGCGTATACCACTCAACCAAAAGCACCGCAATTTTGATACAAAGCGTATCAAGGCTGCGGTGCTTAATTTTTGCCTATTTTACGGACTTTTTCATCTTTTTTATACATTCGACCAAAGATAAATCCCTGCCATGACAGCTTCCAAGGTAGGGATTTTTTACTTTAGTTAGCGATTACGATTAAAGTAATCGTTAAAAGATATGGAACGGATAGGATTGATGAATAACATACAGGCTTGTGCAAGAGAGATTGTAAATCACGAAATAGATTTTATATAACACTAAATAACAGGGCTAAGATACTTTTTCGAGTATCTTAGCCCTGTT